>JARLJF010000098.1 GCA_031291335.1 Pandoraea sp.
CTCGGGTGTCGCGATTGCGCCGCCGCGGGGCATGGGCGAATACGCGGTGCGGGTGTACCGGGTGTGCGACGCAGGCAGCACGACGTCGTGCCGGATCGACACGCTGACGTATCTGACGGAGCCGATCAAGAAGACGTACTCGTCCGATCCGGATTTCAATCTGGCAGCGGTCGCGGCCAAGCAGATGGGAGCGTACGGCGGGTTGTCGACGGTTGAGAACGCGGGCGAGTTCAGATTCATCGGTCAGGCCGAGGGTGCACTGCCGGTGGGCAATCCGTTGGCAGTGCCGGGGTTGATCGCAATGCGAGGCGGATCGCAGACGAAGGATCTCAATATCGCGATGGTGCGAGACGGCTCGCGAGGCGCGACAGGTCCGCTGAAGATGTACAGTCCGGACGCGAATGGTGGGCTGGTCCGTCAGAACATCGAGGGTGTGGCGGACATTAACAGCGAAGGCACGATTAGCGCGCGCAATGTTGTCACGGGCGCTGCTTCGGTGAAAGGAAGGCTCGATCTCACCTCGGGGACTGACGAGAAGCCGGTGTTTAACAACATCGTTGGCGCAGGCAACATCGAAGGCAAGGGCGAGTTGAAGATGGCGAGTGCGAGCGTCGGTGCGCTGACGGCGACCACGGATGGTGCGACGCTCACTGGCACTTTGGATCTGCAGAACAACGACATCGAATCTGCGAAGTCACTATCGGCGGACAAGGTTTCCGCCGAGAAGCTGGAGTCGAGAGACCTGAAGTCGAAGTCGGGTGTTGTTGAGTTGGGTGATTCGGTGACCGCGGGCGAGGTGTGTGACGTTTGGGGACTGGGTCGAGACACCGCCGGAAGAATCTTGTCGTGTCAGTCCGATGGCAACGCGTGGCGATGGACGCTCGCGATGCACACCCCCACCGTACCTGAAGTCAAAAAGCCCGACGTTCCCGATCCTAAGGTCGTCGAGCCACCGGTCAACCGGGGACAGATCATCACGAAATTCACCTTGGTGGGCACCAATACTCCTGGCAGATCGACGGTTCCGGGCTTCAAACTTGCCAAGGCCTCGTCGGGTTCAACGCAGTGCAAGTTTTCCTCTAACCCTGCTATCCAGCACATCAACAGCATTGCCGATGAGGCTTGGCGCGATGTTTATAAAGCCGTCGACGATGGCACCGAGCGTGTAGCCCCGAGTGAGTTCATCTACTTCCCAACCCCCCGGGAGGGCTATCGTCCGGTCGCTTCGGAACTGGTGTGTCTCTCAACGGGGAGCGTCCCTGTCTTGCTCCGGTTAGAGGAAGTGCTGGGAAATGGGCCGGTGCCTGCTCGAACCCACACAAAGATATTTCGCTCGTGGGAGGGGCGTCCCGTCGTTAATGCGGTGCTCGAGCCGATTGGACCGACGCAGACCGTTTACGAGAGCAACAAGAGCGCGTTCAGACGGAATATGAACGACTACCAGCGAATCAAATCCGTCCCGCAGGTCTACCGGCAAGGGCTGGGGGGTGGCTGGCAATCGATCAAGTGATGCAGGTCGCGGGGGTAATGCGCCTCTCTTTGTCATCGTCACATCGACGACACATTGCACGCGTAGTCTGCGCTTGATGTCTCCTTGCCTTGTCTTTGAGCCGCCCGGCGTTTGCCGAGCGGCTTTTTTATTGCCGCGTGGTTGCGTATAGGCGTTGGCGGAAAGTTATCTGGTTTCCTGTCGCGATGGATCAAAACTTGCGATTCTCCGTCTCTTGCCCTGTTTTCATTGGGCCGATAAGCGGAAGCGACAGGAGACACGATATATGGAGCACTGGCTCAAACCGATGGTGGATGCCGTGAGCGGGGTGCTGTCAGGGTACCCCCTTGTGATTGCCTTGCTTGGTGCAGGTCTCTACTTCACCGTGCGTTTCGGTGGCATTCAGATCCGGGCGCTGTGGCATAGCGTCTGCTTGTTGCGTTCATCAGGCGGGACCTCCGGCATTTCGCCGTTTCAGGCATTTGCCACGGGATTGGCGAGTCGCGTCGGCACGGGCAATATTGCGGGCGTCGCGGTGGCGCTGACCATCGGCGGGCCGGGCGCCATTTTCTGGATGTGGATGACGGCGCTGCTCGGCATGGCCTCCGCGTTTGTCGAATCGACGCTCGCCCAAATCTTCAAGATCCCTCACCGCGACAACACTTTCCGCGGTGGCCCGGCGTATTACATCCAGATCGGTCTCGGCTCGCGAAAATTCGGCATTCTCTTTGCGCTGGCGCTGCTCTTCACCTTCGGCTTCGCGCTCAACTCCGTGCAGTCGCACTCGATTGCCGAGGCACTGGAGGCGTCGTTCGGCTGGGACCGCACCTGGATCGGTATCGCGCTGGTGTTGATGACCGCACCGATCATTTATGGCGGCGTGCGACGTGTCGCACGCTTTGCGCAGTGGATCGTGCCGGTGATGGCGGTGGCCTACCTCGGGCTCGCCGTCTACATCTGCATCGCCAATATCGAGCAGATCCCTGGCATGGTCGCGATGATCCTGCGTCACGCCTTCGGACTTGAACCCGCGGCCGGCGGCATCGCCGGCTACGCCGTCAGTCAGGCGGTGTTGTTGGGGGTGAAGCGCGGCCTTTTTTCCAACGAAGCGGGTATGGGCAGCGCACCCAACGCGGCAGCGGTCGCGACGACCCGGCATCCGGTGCAACAGGGGTTGATGCAGATGTTCGGCGTGTTCTTCGACACCATCGTCGTATGTTCGGCCACTGCATTCATGATTCTGCTTTCCGGCGAGTTCATGCCGGGGGCGGCGCCCGAAGGCGCGGTACTCACACAACGCGCACTGGCGGCTCACGTAGGCAATTGGGCGGTTATTTTCACCGGCATTACCGTGTTCTTCCTCGCGTACTCGAGCGTGCTGGGCAACTACGCGTATGCCGAAGTGAACATGGACTATCTGACGCAACGGCCGTGGTTGCTCAACATCTTCCGTGCGCTGGTGCTGCTGGCCGTGATGCTCGGTTCGGTCGCCAGTCTACCGTTGGTGTGGAGCTTTGCCGACGTTGGCACCGCCATGATGGCGTTCATCAATCTGGTCGCCATCGGCATGCTGATGAAGTATGCGTTGATCGCATGGCGTGACTATCAGGCGCAACGCAAGGCGGGCGTCACTGAGCCGGTCTTCACGCGCGACGTGCTGCCGCCCGAGATGCGTGAGCGTTTGCCAAAGGATGTCTGGTGATATGTCGATGACGCCCTGACGGCGTCGCCACGCACCGCAAAACACAAGGGCCGGTGAGTCATCCTCACCGGCCCTTGTTGATGGTGCTGCTATCGAAGCGTCGTCAGCTTACTTGCCGCCGACGGTCTCCAGCACGGTCCACTTGCCGTCGACCACCTTGTAGACGGTGATCGAACCGTACTTCAGATCGCCGACGTTGTCGTAAGCCAGCTCACGCGTGGTCACGCCCGGCATGCTCGTCTTCGCCAGCATCGGCAGATACTTCGCCGGATCGGTCGAGTTGGCCTTCTTGATGGCCGACATCATCGCCATGGCGCCGTCATAGGCATACGGCGAATAGGTTTCCGGGCCGCTACCGAACTTGGCCTTGTAGCGCGACTCGTACGCGGGGCCGCCAGGCATCTTGTCCAGCGGCAGTCCGGCGAGCGAGACGACCGAACCGTTGGCGGCGTCGCCGGCGATCTTCAGGAACGCGTCCGACTTGACCATTTCGCCGGCCATCAGCGTCGTCTTCATGCCCAGTTCGCGCATTTGCTTGGCGAGCGGACCGGCTTGCTGGTCAGCACCGCCGTAGAAGATCACGTCCGGATTGGCACGCTTGAGGTTGGTCAGAATGGCGCGGAAGTCCACCGCCTTGTCGGTGGAGTACTCGCGGCGCACGATCTTGCCGCCAGCGGCCTTGGCCGCCTTCTCGAACTCGTCGGCCAGGCCCTGACCGTAAGCGGTGCGATCGTCGACGATGGCGATGTTCTTGAAGCCCAGCTTCTTGACGGCGAAGTTACCGACGACCGAACCCTGCTGAATGTCCGAGGTCATCATGCGGAACGTCGTCTTGAAACCCTGCTTGGTGTATTCCGGGGCCGTCGCCATGGCGATTTCGGGGATACCGGCCTGCGCGTAAATACGCGACGCCGGAATCGTCGTGCCGGAGTTGAAGTGGCCGAGCATGCCCTTGATGCCGTTGTCGACCAGCTTCTGTGCGACCAGCGAACCCTGACGCGGGTCGGCCTGATCGTCTTCGGCCTGCAACACGAACTTCACGGGCTTGCCGTCGATGGTCGGCTTGGTGGCGTTGTATTCGTCAACGGCGAGCTGGATGCCGTTCTGCATGTCCTTGCCGTAGTGCGCCTGGGCGCCCGTGAGCGGTGCGGCAAAACCCAGCTTCACTTCCTGCGCCTGTTGCGCACCGGCGGTGCCGAACGCGAGCAGGCCCGCGACTGCGACTGCGCTGAGCGTAAGCTTCGATTGCATCAACCATCTCCTTGCATGTGTATGTCGTTGAGTGGCGCGTTTGCGGGATCGCCGCGGCGCGCTTTTCTTGGATCGCCGTCGGGACAAGGCCGGTCGGGCCCGGGACGGCATGAATCGCAATCAAACGCATAATGCGTCCGACGCGGCAGTATTGGATGGCTGCGCGCGCCGGTCAAGAGGGACATATTCCGATAGATGGTGCTACCCGCTTATGGCGACGGTTGCGCCGCCGGCGCGTTGGCGCCCCCCGTACCATCCGAGCCACCCGCCGCGCCTTGCTGGATCTCGCGCAGGGCGGCTTCGGCGGCCGCGTAGCGGGCGAGCACTTCTGCGCTTGGCGCCCGGCCGAGGAGACTTACGCCGACGAGCGCCAGACTGCCCAGCACAAACCCCGGCAGGATTTCGTACAGGTCCCACCAGCCGAACTGCTTCCAGATCAGCACGGTGGCCGCACCCACGACAATGCCTGCCAACGCCCCGTTGCGGGTGACGCGCGGCCACAGCAGCGTGGCGAGCACCAGCGGACCGAAGGCCGCCCCAAAACCTGCCCAGGCATAGCTCACCATGCCGAGCACACGGCTTTCCGGATCGAGCGCCAGCAGCACCGCGACGACCGCCACGGCCAGTACCATCGCCCGACCAATCCACACGAGCCGGCGCTGACTCACCGGCCCGCGCGCGAAGGTCTTGTACAAGTCTTCGGTCAACGCGCTGGCGCACACCAGCAACTGACACGACAACGTGCTCATGACGGCCGCCAGAATCGCGGCCAGCAGCACGCCCGCGAGCCACGGCGTGAAGAGTTGTGTCGTCAGCGCCATGAAGATCGTTTCCGGGTTCGCCGTCACGCCCGCACCGATATCCGGTCGTGCGCTGTAGAACGCCAGTCCGAAGAAGCCCACGGCCACCGCACCGGTCAGGCACAACACCATCCATGTCATGCAGATGCGGCGTGCCTGCGGAATCGCGGCGGCCGAGCGCGCGGCCATGAAGCGCACCAGGATGTGCGGCTGCCCGAAGTAGCCGAGGCCCCAGGCGAGCATCGAGATCACGCCGATGGGCGCAAGATCGCCGAACCAATCGGTGTGCGCCGGATGCACCGCCGTGACGGCGTCGATCGCCGCCGCCGGGCTGCCATCCAGCGCGATCACGGCAATCGGCGTGACGACCAGAGCGGCGAACATCAACGATGCCTGCACCGTATCCGTCCAGCTCACCGCAAGAAAGCCGCCGATGAACACATAGGTGATGGTCGCTACCGCGCCAATCCATAACGCCGTGTGGTATTCGAGGCCGAACATCGTCTCGAACAGACGGGCGCCGGCCACCACCCCTGAGGCGCAATAGATCGTGAAGAAGATCAGGATCACGAGCGCCGTGACGATACGCAGCACATGGCTGCGGTCGCCGAAGCGCTGCGTGAGGTATTCAGGTAGCGTTAGCGCGTTGCCGCAGACCTCCGTGTGCACGCGCAGGCGCGCGGCCACCAGACGCCAGTTCGCCCACGCACCGGCCGCCAGGCCGATGGCGATCCAGACGCCGGACAGGCCGCCCACGTAAATGGCACCCGGCAGCCCGAGCAGCAACCAGCCGCTCATGTCGGAAGCGCCGGCGGAGAGCGCGGTGACGAAGCTGCCGAGGCGGCGTCCACCGAGGATGTAGTCGGAGAGATTGTTGGTGGAGCGATAGCCTAGCCATCCGATCACCAGCATCAATAGCAGATAGACGGTGAACGACACCGCAGTGGGATTCCAAAGGGACATGTAGCCTCCTTGAGCGTCGGTGTCACGCGCGTCGGGCACATCTCCCGGCATGACGAAAGAGGTTGCAACGCGGGACGACGACCGCTGTGGCCGACGATACGTGTCGCCGGCACGGGTTAACCGCGCTCACCGCGCGAAGGCGGGAAGACGCGTGAGATGTCGGGGGCGGGCGCGAAGATACCGCGAATGCGCGTAATGCGCGTAACTACGGGAAATGCGGTGGGACGCGGGAGGCGGGGGGGCGGCAGGGGCGAGGGGGCGTCGCCGCCAATGCAGAGGGGCGCATCGCGGCCGTCAGTGTCCCGAAGCACAGGAGATTGACGGCCGCGAGGGGCGGAGCGACGTTACTGACGGTGTGACCGGTCGTCGATGCGTACCGACAGATTTAGGACGAATCCAACAGGATTCGTCGCAAGACCTGACGGCTTGCCTGGATCAACCGGCCACGAATCAGCCACGAAGTACCCGATGAAGTAGCCGACGAATCAGCCGATGGTCATGAGGTTGGCGTTACCGCCTGCCGCTGCCGTGTTGACGGACACCGAGCGCTCGCACAGCAGACGCTCCAGTGCGTAGTCGTCACCGGCCGCCAATGCCTCGGGGGCCAGACCTTGCATCGACAGAATCGGCCCGTTACGGGTGGCGATGCGACGGTTCAGCGCGCGCAGCTCGTCGCTGTCACCTTCGAACAGCACGGCGGCGAGTGACGGCTCGGCGGCGGCGTCCGCACCGGCCGCCAGCACCGAGGCGCGGCCCCCCAGCGGGGCGGGCAGGGCGCTCACCAGCTCACGGGCGGCGGCGCTGTCGGTGAAGACGGCGTTGTTGCCCGTTGCCAGCACGGCGGCCAGTTGCGTGCGCGCCCCCAGCGGCGTGGCAGCCACGCACAGCACCGGGCCACGCGGCTCCAGACCGTAGGTGTTGCGCTCGCCGGTCGGTCCCGGCAGGACGGCGGTCGCATCGAGCGCCGACGTCGCCAGATAACGGTCGACGCGATCGATCGCGGCGGTGCTGTCTGCCGTGTTGCCCTTCGCGTGCAGCCAGTCGCGGTAGCTCACCAGCGGCGAGAGCGCGGCTTCGTTGCGATGGAGTTCCGGGGCCAAGGCTGCCGGGCGCGTCGCAAGCAGACGCGGCAGATACATCGGGCCGCCTGCTTTCGGACCCGTCCCAGACAAACCTTCACCGCCGAACGGTTGCACGCCGACCACTGCACCGATCACGTTCCGGTTCACGTAGACGTTGCCGACATGCGCGCGTTCCGTCACGTAGGCGATGGTTTCATCGATACGCGTATGCACGCCGAATGTCAGGCCGTAGCCGGTGCCGTTGATCTGATCGAGCAGCTTGTCGAGATGCGCACGCTTGAAGCGGATCACGTGCAGCACCGGGCCGAAGACTTCGCGTTGCAGCGCCTTCAGGTCGGTCAGCTCGATCAGCGTTGGCGGCACGAAGGTGCCGTGGCGGGCGGCGTCCGGCAGCGTGAGTTGTTCGACCGGGAAGCCCTTGCCGCGCATCTGTTCGATGTGGTGGTTGATGCCGCTCTGCGCTTCGGCGTCGATCACCGGGCCGACGTCGATGGCCAGACGATCCGGGTTGCCGATCGCCAGCTCCTGCATCGCGCCCTTGAGCATGTGCAGCGTTTTGTCGGCGATGTCGTCTTGCAGGCACAGCACGCGCAGCGCCGAGCAGCGTTGACCCGCCGAATCGAAGGCCGATGCGAGCACGTCGTACACGACCTGTTCGGGCAGCGCCGACGAGTCGACGATCATCGCGTTCTGACCGCCAGTCTCGGCGATCAGCGGGATCGGACGGCCGTTGGCGTCGAGGCGTTCGGCCAGCGTGCGCGCAATGATGCGAGCCACTTCGGTCGAACCGGTAAACATCACGGCCTTGGTGCGGGTATCGGCCACTAGTGCGGCACCCACGGTTTCGCCCGTGCCCGGCAACAGTTGCAGCGCACCGGACGGAACGCCGGCCGCTTGCATGAGGCGAACCGCTTCGGCGGCGATCAGCGGCGTTTGCTCTGCGGGCTTGGCGATGACCGGGTTACCGGCCGCCAGCGCAGCGGCCACCTGACCCACGAAGATCGCGAGCGGGAAGTTCCACGGGCTGATGCACAGCACCGGACCCAGCGGGCGGTGCGTGTCGTTGGAGAAGCCCTGACGGATCTGCGCGGCGTAGTAGCGCAGGAAGTCGACGGCCTCGCGCACTTCGGCCACGGCGTTGGGCAGCGACTTGCCCGCTTCGCGCACACACAGACCCATGAGCGTGGGCATGTGGGCTTCGAGCAGATCGGCCGAGCGCATCAGGCAGTCGGCGCGCTCTTCGACCGGCGTGGCTTGCCAGATCGGGGCAGCGGCGACGGCATGCGCGAGCGCGGCTTCCACGTCTGCCGAGGTGGCTTCGATGACCTGACCGACTACATCGCGCAGATCGGCCGGGTTACGCACGGCACGCGGCGAGCCCGTGGTGCGTTCGCCATCGGCAAGCAGCGGGGCGGCGCGCCACTGCGTGCCGGCGCTGGCAAGCAGGGCCGACGACAGCGAGGCGAGACGGTGTTCGTTCGACAGATCGAAGCCCGACGAGTTGGCTCGCGACGTGCCGTACAGATCGCGCGGCAGCGCAATCTTGGCGTGTGGCGCGCCGAGCGGTTGCACCTTCTCGGCTTCCGAAATCGGATCGGCGATCAGTTCGTCGACGCTGACGGTTTCATCCGCAATGCGGTTCACGAACGAGGTGTTCGCGCCGTTCTCGAGCAAACGGCGCACGAGGTAGGCGAGCAGCGTTTCGTGCGTGCCGACCGGGGCGTACACGCGGCACGGACGCGCGAGCTTGCCCGAGGCGATGGGGCCGACGACTTCTTCGTAGAGCGGCTCGCCCATGCCGTGCAGGCACTGGAATTCGTACTGGCCCGGGTAGTAGTTGTTGCCCGCGAGGTGATAGATCGCCGAGAGCGTATGGGCGTTGTGCGTGGCGAACTGCGGATAGATCGCGTCCGGCACGGCGAGCAGCTTTTTCGCGCAGGCGAGGTACGACACGTCGGTGTAGATCTTGCGCGTATAGACCGGGTAGCCTTCAAGGCCGTCGACCTGCGCGCGCTTGATTTCCGTATCCCAGTAAGCGCCCTTGACCAGGCGCACCATGATGCGGTGACGGCTGCGGCGTGCCAGATCGATGATGAAGTCGATCACGAACGGGCAGCGTTTCTGATAGGCCTGCACCACGAAACCGATGCCGTTCCAGCCGGCCAGTTCGGGATCGAAGCACAGCGCTTCGAGCAGATCGAGCGAGATTTCAAGGCGGTCGGCTTCTTCGGCGTCGATATTCAGGCCGATGTCATACGAGCGGGCCAGCTTGGCGAGCGCTTGCACGCGCGGCAGCAGTTCCGTGAGCGCGCGTTCGTGTTGGCTGCGCGAGTAACGCGGGTGCAGCGCCGACAGCTTGATCGAGATGCCCGGGCCTTCATAGATGCCACGGCCGGCCGAGGCCTTGCCGATAGCGTGAATGGCTTGCTCGTAGCTCGCGTAGTAGCGCTGCGCGTCTTCTTCGGTCGTCGCGGCTTCGCCAAGCATGTCGTACGAGTAACGGAAGCCCTGAGCTTCGTACTTGCGGCTGTTGGCGAGGGCTTCGGAGATGGTTTCGCCGGTCACGAACTGCTCGCCCATCAGGCGCATGGCCATGTCCACGCCCTTGCGGATGAGCGGCTCGCCGCCACGGCCGATCAGGCGCGTGAGGGCCTTGGTGAGACCCGCCTCGCTGGTGGTGGTGACGAGCTTGCCGGTGATCATCAGGCCCCACGTGGCGGCGTTGACGAACATCGACGGCGAGTTGCCCATGTGGGCGTGCCAGTCGCCCTTGCTGATCTTGTCGCGGATCAGCGCGTCGCGCGTGGCCTTGTCGGGAATGCGCAGCAGGGCTTCGGCAAGGCACATGAGCGCCACGCCTTCCTGGCTGGACAGCGAGAATTCGTGAATCAGACCTTCCACGCCGCCGCCGGTGCTCTTGCCGCGCAGGGCGACGACGAGCTTGCGGGCGAGGTCCGACGCCGAGGTGGCGGTGGCCGGGGCCAGCTTGGCCTGACCGACCAGCACGGGCACGCACTCCGGCTCGGGACGGCGGTAGGCCGCCGTGATCGCCGCGCGCAACACCGACTGCGGTTGCACGTTCTGCGCGAACTCGAGGAACGGGTGCGGCACGGTGTCGTCGCCCGCATGGCCGTCGATCACCTCGGTGCCCGACTGGGTGGCGCCACTCAGTTCGGGCGGCAGCGCGCCGCTTTCAATGCGCTCCAGATAGGCGAAGATGGCCTGTTTGATGAGCCAGTGCGGGGTGCGCTCGATTTGCTGGGCGGCCGTCTTCAGCCGGGTGCGCAGGACGTCGTCGACCTTGACGCCAAGAGTGGTGTTAGCCATGGAAGGGTTACCTGATGACGCGAAAACGTGACACCCATAGCGGGTGAATTGCGGCATCGTAACCGGGTTTCAAAAGAGGTGCAACCAGCGTCAATATTCGGGTTGCACCTGATGCGCCGGCAGCCACGCCGGGCGGGTGTTACTTCGGATCGTTGCCGTACGCGGTTCCCAGATACTCGGAGATCAGCTTGACCTGATCTTCCGGAATCGGCGCGCCGTACACCTTCACCATTTTCGTGACTTCCGCACTCCAGAAGGCCGCGGGCATCGGCGGTTGACTGTTGATGTAGTCGACCGAGTGACACATCACGCACCATGCGCTGGCCGACTGATGGCCGGCGAGCGTCGAGGCCTTCAGTTGCGAGGTCTCCTGCGGCAGCTTGATGTCGAGCGCGTGGGCGGAGGTGGAGGCGAGGGCGAGGGTGCCAGCCAGACCGAGCAGTGCGGCCGCACACGTCGCGCGGTTGGCGAACTTCGAAACGTTCATGATCGTTCCCCGTCTCATGCCGCGATCACGCGCACGGTTTCCACCCCGTTGCGCAGATAGCCGGCCGGATTCCACAGCGATTGCAGCGGTTGCGAGACCCCTGCGCGATTCGTCGCCCTGACTTTCAGTGCGTACTCGCCGGGTTGCGGCGGCGTGAAAGACGCCGTCCACTCGCGAAACGAATACTTCGACAGTTCGTTGCCCAGTTGAGCGGTCTGCCATGTCTGGCCGCCGTCGGCCGAGAACTGCACGTCGCGAATGCCTTCGCCGCCGTCGAACGCGATGCCGCGCACACGCAGCGCATGGCCCGCCGCCACTCGCTGGCCGTCGGTATGACTGGTGACGAACGAGCGCACGGTGAAGCGCCCGATCGGCTTCGTTTTCTCCGGGGCCTTGCCGGGGGCGACGCAATTGCAGTCGTTGTCGGGAATGCGGTACGCCGTGGCCATCCAGAAGCCGTCGAACACCTTGTCGACGACGTTGATGTCCGCCAGGTGCTTCACCCAATACGTGCCGTAGTAACCGGGCACGACCAGACGCACCGGAAAGCCGTTGAGCATCGGCAGATCCTGCCCGTTCATGGCGAACGCGATCATCACTTCGCCGTCCATTGCGTGATCGAGGTCGAGCGCTTTCACGAACTCGGGCGTCGCCGGAATGATGGGCCGGTCGACGCCTTCGAACGTCACTTGCTTTGCGCCCGCCGCCACGCCGGCACGCTCGAGAATTCGCTTGAGCGGAATGCCGCGCCAGCGCGCGTTGCCCATCGCGCCGTTAGCGATCTGCCCGCCACCGACGCGCGGTTCGAAGAAGCCGCGGCTGTTGCCCGAGCATTGATGCACCGCCACGATTTCCACCGGCGCGCCATAGTCCTTCTTGAGCGACGCGAGCGAGATGTCGAGCGGTCTGGCGACGCTGCCGCCCACGCGAATCCGGTGCTTCGCCGGATCGATGTCGGTCGGAATGCCCGCGAGGTGATAACGCACGAAGAACGCATCGTTCGGCGTAATCAGCCCGTCGTTGAAGACTTCGAACGGCGTTTCCAGTTGCGGCGGACGCGCCGTCAGCCGGATCAGCGCACGCTTCTGCGGGTACGCCACCAGTTCGCGCTCGCCGTTCGCAAACGGCAGCGTGACCGTCTGCGGTGCGGTCGTCGCGGCGAGTACATCGAGCGCGCGCCCGGCGAGACTGGCGCCGACGCCCAAGGCACCGGCACGTCGCAGGAAGCGGCGCCGCGAGGCTTCGGCCATCGGGGACAGCGTGGAGAGTGAGGATTCGGAGGGAATGAGGGACGGCGTAGCGAGATGCGGCGCCGTGGGGGCGGCGCTCCGGTCGTGCGACTTCATCGGATGTCTCCTATAGGACTTCTTATCGTGCGGATGACGTGAACCGTGCGACGTGCGGCGATCGACTGATGGCCGCATCGTCGGAGATTCTGGCGATGTTGTCAAATTTCCGGAACGTTATATACCGGTTTATATTTCGAGTGGATCGACTTCGAGGTGCCAGCGCACGGGGGCCTTGAGCGCGCGTAGCTCGCCCATCCAATGCGTGAGGAAGCGTTGAAGGGCGCCGCGATGCGCACTCTCGACCACGAGCTGGGCGCGGTCGGTGCCCGCGATGCGGACCATGGTCATCGGCACCGGGTCCCAGAGGGAAATGCGGGGATCGTTCAACGCCGGGGTGGCGGCGATTTCGCGGGCCTGTTTGAGGAACGTCATGGCGTCGTCGAGACGCCGGGCTTCGGCGCGTAGCAACGCCTGATGCGTATACGGCGGCAACAGCGCGACGCGGCGCTCCTCCAGTTGCTGTGCTGCGAAGCCCGCGTAGTCATGGCGCATGAGCGACGCGAACAGCGGGTGCGACGCGTAGCGCGTCTGAATCAGAACGTCGCCAGGGCCGTCGGCACGGGCTGCACGTCCGGCGCGTCCGGCCACTTGCATCAACTGGGCGAAAAGACGCTCGGCCGCCCGGAAGTCGTGCGAGAACAGGGCGCTGTCGGCGTTGACCACGCCCACGAGCGTTACGTTGCGGAAGTCGTGACCCTTGGCGACCATCTGCGTGCCGATCAGGATGTCGACTTCGCCGGCATGCACCTGGGCGAACAGCGCCTGCGCGCTGCCTTTGCGGCGCGTGCTGTCGGCGTCGATGCGGGCGAGGCGTGCCTCGGGGAGGTGCTCGGCGAGCGCTTCTTCGATACGTTGCGTGCCGCGTCCCAGCGGCGCGAGATCGAGGTTGCCGCAGTCGGGACACGCATGCGGAATGCGCGACTCGGCGCCGCAGTGATGGCAGCGCAGTCGCCGCTCGGGCTTGTGCAGCACCATGTGCGCGCTGCATCGGCGGCAATCGCTGATCCAGCCGCAGGCGTCGCAGTTGAGCACCGGGGCGTAGCCGCGACGGTTCAGGAACAGCAAGCTTTGCTCGCCCGCGTCGAACCGTGCGCGAATGGAGGCGAGCAAGGGTTGCGACAATCCTTCGTGGACCGTGCGCTGACGCTTGCGCTCGATCTCCATGTCGATGAGCGAGACGCGCGGCAGCACCGCATCGGGCGTGGCGCGCTCGGGCATCGCGAGGCGCACGTAGCGGCCCTGTTCGGCGCGTCGCCAGCTATCGAGAGACGGTGTGGCCGAGCCGAGAACGACCGGAATCCGCAGCCGGTTCGCGCGCCAGATGGCGAGGTCGCGTGCCGAGTAACGCAGGCCTTCCTGTTGCTTGTAGGACGGATCGTGCTCTTCGTCGACGACGATCAGGCGCAGATGCGGCAGCGACGCCATCACCGCGAGGCGTGTGCCGAGCACGATGCGGGCTTCGCCACGATGTGCCGCCAGCCAGTGCCGGGCGCGTTCGCCTTCGGCCAGTCCGCTGTGCAGGGTGACGAGCGTCTCGTCGGGGAATCGCTTGCGGAAGACGCCTTCGAGCTGCGGCGTCAGATTGATTTCCGGCACGAGGACGAGCACCTGCGCGTCGGATTGGCGCAGGGCTTCGGCCACCGCGCGCAAATAGACTTCCGTCTTGCCGCTGCCGGTCACGCCATAAAGCAGGAATGGCGCGCAGGCGGGGGCGTCGGCCGCATTACCCTCGCCGGTCGACGGTGCGCGCTCGAGGCGCTGGGTGCCCGCCGCTTCAAGGGCATCATGGATGGCCGCGACGGCATCGGCCTGACCGATGGTCAGGGTCTTGGTGGCGCCGGGGGGGTCTTCGCTGACGGGATAGACGTCGGTGCCCGCATTGGTCGGGCCGGCGCCCGATGCGTCATCGGTCTGGTGTGCGTCGTCTTCCTCGCCCGCAACGGCGGCGTCGCGTACCGCTTCATGGAACGGTACGGTTTCGACGACCACCCATCCGGCGGCGGCCCACTGTTTGAGCACGTCGGCGGCCTTCGAGCACAGGGCCTTCGCTTCATCGGCATCGAGCGTGCCCGCTTGCGCGAGGCCCTCGGCGAGCCGACGCTGCGCGCGCAGCCGCGCCGGCACGTTGTCCATGAGGGTGGTCAACGCGCCGTCGGCGATGCGGTAACGTTGCACGCCACGCTGCGCGAGCAGTCGCGGCCAGCGCATGGGCGTGCGCAAATGACCCGGTACGGCAGGGAGCGCCACTTCGCCAACGCCGCGCTGGTAGTAACGCGACGCGAACTGCATCAGGTCACGCCAATCGTCGCCGAGCGGTGGCAATTCGTGCCAGACGGACGTCACGTCGCGCAGCTTTGCCGGGTCGACTTCGCTGCGCTGCGTCAATTCCCAGACAATGCCCACCACCTGTCGTCGCCCGAACGGGACTTGCACCAACTGACCGAGGCTGGCCGCCTGATCGAGCCGGTAGTCGAACAACGTCAGAAGGGGCGTATCGAGCGCCACGCGGGCGATAGCGGGCGTGCCGGTGCGCGGTTGGGCCACCGGAGACAGCGCATCGTCGGTCGATGCAGGAGACGGGTCGGACAGGTCGTCGGCGCGGGTCAAACTTAAAGTGAATCCTGAGAAGTCTCGGTAAACCCCGGATTTGAGTCGGCTTTCCGGCAGGCTCGAAACGCTTGTGGATAACTATGTTGAGAACTGTGGGGATTATCGCTCGCCAGCCTCGCCGCACGGCCCTCACGTCGCGTAAAGCCTCGACTTTGCAAGAATCAAAAATGCTTTTTGATCAATAGCTTATGAATAACGTCGATGGCGCATCCCCGTCGACTCTCACTTGCGGCGGCGCAGCGAGAATTTGTGCATAAGTCTTCGGGACAACTCCGCAAATTGGAGGGGTTATTCCACTGCGATTCCCTTGACATTCCCCACTTGAAACGGTGGTTGGGTTTGCCGGGCGAAATGCCCCGCGAACCCGCACCACCGCTTGGGGACGTGGCCGATTACGCCGACTGGCGCAGCTTCCGGCTGTAGCTGTGCACTTCGTCGACGAGCGCCGCGACGTGTTCGGGCTGGGTGAACTGCGAAATTCCGTGGCCCAGATTGAAGACATGACCGGGCGCATTGCCGTACGCATCGAGCAGGCGGCGCACTTCCGTGCGGATGGCCTCGGGCGCCGCGAACAGTGCGGTCGGGTCGAAATTGCCTTGCAGTGCACAACGCTCGCCCACGCGGCGGCGAGCGGCCGCGAGATCGACGGTCCAGTCGAGGCCGATGGCATCGGGGCCGGTATCCGCAATGGCTTCGAGCCATTGACCGCCGCCCTTGGTGAAGACGATGTGCGGAATCCGCGCGCCGTTCCATTCCCGGTGCACGCCTGCCAGCGCCTTCTGCATGTAGGCGAGCGAGAACCGCTGATAGAGGCCGTCGGCCAGCGCACCGCCCCAGGTGTCGAACACCATGATGGCCTGCGCGCCCGCTTCGATCTGGGCGTTGAGGTAGGCGGCGACGGCGCGGGCGTTGGTCTCGAGGATGTGCGTCATCAGATCGGGACGCTCGTACATCATCGTCTTGACGGTACGGTAGTCGGCCGAGCCTGACCCTTCGACCATATAGCACGCGAGCGTCCACGGGCTGCCCGAGAAACCGATCAGCGGCACGCGTCCGTTCAGGGCGCGGCGGATCTCGGTCACGGCGTCGAAGACATAACGCAGGCTGTCGAGGTCCGGTGCCTGCAGGCGGCGCACGTCGTCTTCGGTGCGCAGCGGGCGCGCAAAGCGCGGTCCTTCGCCGGCTTCGAACGACAGACCGAGACCCATGGCGTCGGGAATGGTGAGGATGTCCGAGAACAGGATGGCGGCGTCGAGCGGGAAGCGCTCGAGCGGCTGCAGCGTGACCTCGGTGGCGTAGGCGGGATTCTTGGCGAGTGCCAGGAAGCTACCGGCCTTGGCGCGGGTGGCGTTGTATTCGGGCAGGTACCGGCCCGCCTGGCGCATCAGCCAGATCGGCGTGTACTCGGTCGGCTGGCGCAGCAAGGCGCGCAGGAAAGTATCGTTTTGCAGAGCTTGGGACACGTCGCGGCGGTGGGTTGGATGATTTGAGCAAGCGGCCATTTTACTCGGGTATCCCGGGGCCGGTCGCTTTGCGAGCTGTTATGCCGCACATAAGGCGTGGGTGACCTGACGATCCGGTGGTGCGCTACGTCGGCACAGGGGCCGCGCGGGTTGGCGCCGGACCGCCGAGTCATTAGTATTAAGCCCCACGAGCTGCGTCAGACAGTTCGCATAAATCGTGCGTCACGACGCCAATATTCAGGAGACAAGCATGAAAGTCATGATGACGGCCGCCCGCGCGGCCTTCATGGCGGGGGCGGCGCTCGCCTCGTCCACCGCTGCTATCACTGCGATCACCACCTCCACCGCCTACGCGCAGTCGGCTGCCCCCCCTGTCGTTCACTCCCGGCTCGACGACATTGTGAAGTCGGGCACGTTGCGCGCCTGTGCGACCGGCGACTACAAGCCTTACACGTATCGCCGCCCGGACGGTCAGTTCGAGGGCATCGACGTGGATCTGATCGCGTCACTGGCGAAATCGCTCGGCGTGAAGCCGGCGATTGTCCCCACGACGTGGAAAGGGCTGATGGATGACTTTACGGCGGGCAAGTGCGATATCGCAGTGGGCGGCGTGTCCGTCACGCTCGATCGTGCGGCGCGGGCTTATTACAGTAGCGTTGTGATGGTCGACGGCAAATCGCCGATCGTGCGTTGTGCCGACGTGGCGAAGTATCAGACGCTCGCCGATCTGAACCAGCCCAGCACGCGCGCCATCGCCAACCCGGGCGGTACGAACGAACGCTTCGCTCGCCAGTACCTGCCCAAGGCCACGCTCACAATCTATCCGGATAACGTCACGATCTTCCAGCAGATCGCCGACGGCCGTGCCGACGTGATGGTCACGGACACCTCCGAGACTCTGCTGCAGCACAAGCTCATTCCGTCACTTTGCCCGGTCAATCCCGACAAACCGCTTCAGTTCGGCGAGAAGGCCTATCTGATTCCGCGTGGCGACGACATCTTCAAGCAGTACGTCGACCAGTGGCTCAACCTTGCCCAGAAGACCGGGGAGTACCAGGCCGTCGTGGATAAATGGCTCAAGTGACATCGAACGGCTCAACCCAGCCAGTCGCGCAGACGCTGTGCGGCGTCGTGCATGACGAGCCTCGCCTGCGGGACGAACGGCTGTAGCCTCGCGAAGCTGTGCGTCAGGCCGGGCGCTTCAATGATTTCCGCCCGGCCGCCCGACTGCGCCACGAACTGCGCGTACGCCACCGCTTCGTCGTGTAACGGATCGTATTCGGCGGCAATCACCAGCGCGTTCGGCAGCGGGTGACGCGGGGCCTGCGCCGTCAGATTGACGCGCACGTCGTCCACTGACGGCTCTACGCCGCCCAGGAATTCGCGCCAGTACCAACGCATTTCATCGCGCGTGAGGCCCACGCCGTCCGCCAGACGCTCGTAACTCGGGGTGTCGAACCGGTACTGCACCACGGGATAGATCAGCAATTGCGCATTCACGATCCCGGGATGCTGGTCGTTGAACCACGCGGCCGCCTGCGCCGCCAGATGACCCCCGGCGCTGTCGCCGGCCACCGCCAGACGGTTGGCGCTCACGCCCAGCCGTGCGCGTTGTTCCGCCGCCCAGGCCAATGCTTCGCGCGCGTCGTCGACCGGCACCGGGAACGGATGCTCAGGCGCCAACCGGTAATCGACGCTCAGCACGGCCACGTCACCGTCCTGCGCGAGCAGCGAGGCCAGCGTGCCATGGGTGTCGACGTCCCCCACCACCCAGCCGCCGCCGTGGAAGTACACGACGAGCGGCACTTCGCGGTCGACCGGGCGATACAGTCTGGCTCGCAGGTTGCGCCCGGGCAGCGGAATCTCGAAGGTCTCGCTCTTCAAGCCGGCCGGCAACGGGCGCAAGGCTTCGACGGCGACGGTGGCGAACTTGGCGCGCACGTCCTGCGCGCTGGGTGTGCCCGCGTCGGCGGAGTCGGCAGCGTCGGGATACTTGCGCGCCATTTGGTCGTAGTAGGCGAGTAGATCGGCGTCGATGGTCATGTCAGCAGGCGTGGCGTGAAGGCGATTAGAGGAGACGTCAGGAAAAGTCGGAGACGTCAGGAGACGACGGTTTTGTTATTTTTCGGAAGCGGCTGAATCAACGGCGATTGGCGTGCGCGGAGGCATCGCCTCCCTGCATCTCCCAGCGCTGGTGTTCGATCTTGACGCAGCGATCCATCACGACATCGAGCCCGGCCGCCAGTGCCACGGCGGCGGCTTCGTCGTTCTCGATACCCAACTGCATCCATAAACTGTTGGCGCCGATGGCCACCGCTTCTTCCGCGATCGGCGGAATGTCGCCGCTGCGGCGGAAGCAGTCGACCATCTGAATTCGGACGCCTTGCGCTCGCAGGGCCTCGGCGGCGTCGGTCAGGTTCGCGTAGACGGTCTCACCCAGAATCGTCTCGCCCGAATCGGCTGCCTGCGGATTGACCGGCACAATCCGGTATCCCTGCCGCTGCATGTAAAGCGATGTGGTGTAGCTCGGCCGGTCGGGCCGCGGCGACAGGCCCACGACCCCGATTACGCGGTCGCGCGCCAGTATCTTCCCCAGACGTTCAATGGTTTCCATGCGAGTGGGCCCCGTTCGGGCCGGTGCTGTCGTTGGACGAAATGCTGGTTTCCGGTGCGCCACTGATCCGCGAAGCGAGCACGCCGTGTATCGCGCACGCCCACTTTGTTGCCACGCACAAAGAATGAACTTAGCACATCGACGAACCGCGCGTGAAATGCGGTGGCGCGACGCGTGCAGATGCGTCGGCGTCCATCGTCGTTACGCGTCATCGATGCTTTACCCGATGAGTTAATCAGGATGGCGAACCAAGTCACACTTCCCATGTCACTCATGAAGTCCTTGCTGTGCAAGGCGGGCAGCGCGCGTCCGAAGTGGGTATCACGCTCGAGGTGTTACAACCTGAAACACTTTGTTACCCCTCGCGCCATACGTTTCCACCACAATGCATCTCAACGCTGAAGTGCTTATCCCCCGGTAACACAGCAGCGCGGCTGTATCAGCAGAACGCGTCCCCCGGCGCAATTTGCAGCGCAATTCGATGCAGTGCTCCGAATCTGGTCTCCTCGCGCTAACCCCGTAGCGTGTGGTTTTGGCGGGCCCGTGTGTCCCGCCATTTTTTTTGCCTGCAAAGACCTACATCTTTCCTATACCTTTCTCCGACACTCCCCTGGAATTGTTTCGCTATCCGATTCATTGACGGAAATCGATTCACGCCTGCGTAAATTCACATCCTCAATGCCGGTTGTGTGTCGGGATTGCCGGTCAGGTCACGCTACTGTTTACCGTCATGGCTTACCGATCGGCTCTGAGCCACGGTTTGAGCCAACCGAGTCCATCGCGCGTTGCGCCTTGCGGCCGGTATTCGCACCCGATCCATCCCGCGTACCCCAGTTCGTCGAGCAGACGGAACAGGAACGGATAGCTGACTTCGCCGGTGTCCGGTTCGTGACGTGCGGGAACGCCTGCCACCTGAACATGCCCGATGTTGGCAATGTACTGACGGAGCTTCATTGCCAGATCGCCTTCGACGATCTGGCAGTGATAGGCGTCGAACTGCACTTTGAGATTGCTCGCGCCCACTTCCTCACGAATGGCGTGCGCCTGATCCTGACGTGTGAGGAAGTAGCGGGGGAAGTCGCGCGGGTTGATCGGCTCGATCAGGATCGTGTCACCGTGCGCCGCGGCTTGTCCGGCGGCGTACGCGAGGTTCTCGAGATAGACCGCGCGGCAGCGTTCGAGTGACGTGGAGGTGTCAGGGCAGCCGGCCATCACATGCAACTGACGGCAGCCCAGGGCGTCGGCGTAATCGAGCGCGCGTTCGAGCCCGTCACGAAATTGCGCCTCGCGTCCCGGCAGGGCGGCCAGCCCGCGCTCGCCACTGGCCCAGTCGCCAGCGGGCGTGTTGAAGAGCACCTGCGTGAGTCCGGCATCGTTCAGACGCGCACGTATCTCTTGCGCAGGATGGTCGTACGGAAACAAAAATTCCACGCCTCGGAAGCCATCGCTCGCCGCCTCGCGAAAACGATCCAGAAACGGCACTTCCTGATAAAGCAGGGTCAGGTTCGCGGCAAATCGCGGCATGAGAATCTCCGTCGCCCAAAGCGGGCCGGGCAGGGTGAGCTGATGCCCGTCACAATATCATTCCCCATCGATCTGAGGCGCCGCCACGCTGCGCAACTGGAAGCGGCCGTCGTTGTTGAAGAGCCAGGTCTCGACCGCCCGCACGCGTCCGCTGCTGTCGACCAGCGCCCGGCTGGGTGCCGGCAACGGGCTGGCCCGTCGCAGGCTCGCCACGGCGATGCGTTCCGCTTCGCGATCGCCGTTGCTGCGGTAGAGCATCACGCTCGTGACATTCCCGCTACGATCCACCCAGTATTCGAGCGATACCACCGAGCGCAACATCGGCTGAGGGTTGCCCGGCGTGATCTCCTTCGCGTTGACTTGCGTCACGCGCTGCGCCGCCACGATCTTGTACTGGTCCAATGCCGAGGTCGGGGCCTGACCGGGCGTCAGATTGAGGATGAGTGGCTTTTTGGGTTCGAAATCCGGATTGGCACAACCGGCAACGACCAGAACACTGGCAATGACGGTCAGCCATGCGGCGGCATACGGTGCCCGCGGGCACCGGGAAAGTGGCGTACTCATACGCTGTCTCCCGCAACATTCGCGACATTGTTCTTGTTTTTCACTTCCTTGCGTCCGGCACGCGGCAGGTACGGCCGCGTGCCGGGGAAAACACCTTCGGCCTTACTGCGCCCGGGTACCGAACGACCAGTTCGGCATCAGGGTGTTGGACGGCAGATTCTCGTCCTGCAACTTGCGCGCGGTTTCGATGCCCGCCACCGGCAGTCCCTTCGGGTCGAGCAGGCCGATCTGCACCAGCACGCTCGCCTGATCCCAATAGATATGCTCGTGCTCGAGCTTGCCGCCACGGAATCGCACGATGGCGACCAGCGGTATTTCGACGCGGCGTCCGGTCGGCGCCACGCCCGGCAGCATCCAGTCGACCGGCGTCGTATGCGTAAAGCAGAACAGCAATTCGTCGACGAGCTGCGTCGCGCCGATCGTGCGCGAAATCGGGATCAACCGGGTGTCGGGCGGATTGCTGTTGACGAAGTGGTTGCGGTAGAAATGCGCCAGTTGCGGATGGCCCACGCCGCCGGTCATCGTCGGAATGTGATTGACGTACGGCTCGGCCACCATCGTCTTCATCAGCGGATCGATTTCACGGATAGCGAATTCGTACGCGCAATGCGTTTCCCAAAGCGACGCGAAGTCGAAATGCGGGCCGATGACGCGCCGCACGGCACCGATGGTGCGCTGATGCGCTAGTTGCGTGGCTGACCGGTTGAAGTGATCGCCGGGACGGGCGAAGGCGTGGTCGGCGTCGGGATAGCTGTAGAGCGTAATGTCGGGGTGCTCGCCCAACTGCGTGGCAAGCCGTTCGCGCACCTCGGCGGGGGCATATTTGTCGTGCTCGGCGATGTGCAGCACGAGCGGCGGATGCTCGCCGGCGAGTTCTTCGACGTGCTGCTCGAGGCCCACGCCGTAGTAGCCGACGGCCACATCGGCGCTCGTGCGCGTGACGGACAGGGCCGCCAGCTTGCCACCGAGGCAGTAACCGACCACACCCACGCCACCGACGCATTCCGGTAACGCACGCAGGGCGTCGACGCTCGCGCCGACATCTTCCATCCCGAGGTCGACGTCGAAGCTCTGGAACAACGCGAACGCCCGCTGCCAGTCGCCGGACGAATAGCCCAGCTCGATGCCCGGCTCGATACGCCAGAACAGATCGGGCGCTAGTACGACGTAGCCCTCTTCGGCGTATCGGTCGGCAAGCTCGCGTATGTAAGCGTTCACGCCGAAAATCTCCTGACACAGCACGAGTCCCGGGCCTTTGCCTGCCCCGTCCCCGGCGTCCCCTTTGGGCAGCGCCAGGTAGGCCTGGAAGGTTTTGCCGTCGCGCGACTTGATGCTGATGAAGCGTCCTGCCATGTCACTTTCTCCTGAAACACCGGATCGTGCGACGCACAGTGCGCTCTCTGCCTATCTTAGGTGGCCCATGCCGGGTGCGCAGCGCGGTTAACACGTAGAGCGGACGTAGAGCCGTCTACGTAAAACCCTGCACATGGAAACCCGGCACGTAGCGCCTTGCGGCGGTGCGTACGTCGGACGATGCGTGAAGTTAAGGGGTGAAGCTGGGGAGATGCAGCCAGTGCTACCGTAGAGGTCCGTGAGTAGCGGCATCCGACGATACCATGCATACTCGGAGCGCACGTCCCAGGCGTGAACGACGATGTCGCGCCGGGCGCTTTTTGTACGCAATGGAGTGACCATGATTACCGTGTATCACAATCCGCGCTGCTCGAAGTCGCGCGAAGCGCTGGCCCTCGTGGAGGGTTCCTCGGCTGTGGGCGGCAGCGATCTGCAAATCATCGAGTATCTGAAGACGCCTCCGACGCTCGCTGAACTCAAGCGTCTGCACAAGCTGCTGGGCGTGCCGGTGCGCGAGATGATTCGCAGCAACGAGGCGGAGTATGCGGAGCTGGGGCTGGCCGATACGGCGCTGACCGACGACGCATTGCTCGCCGCCGTGGCGAAGCACCCGAAGCTGTTGCAGCGTCCGATCGTGGTGAATGGCGACAAGGCCGTGATTGCGCGTCCGCCGGAGTTGGCGAACAACGTGCTGTAAGCGCACGGCATTGGCAGCCCGCGCGACGCGTTGCACGTCGCGCGTATGCCGCGATGCTTTGGCGGCCGCTTGCGGCGGTTTAGCGGTGCGCCGTGCTGTCCTTCCCGGGGCCGGTGTCCGGCGATTCGGCGTCAGCCGCTTCGGTGGCCGCTTGCGCTGCTGCCGCGGCGGCGGCCGATCCAAACACCGGTGCGTTGGCGTTCGCCGTCAGCCCGGCACCGCGCCAACCGGGGAGTTCGGTCAACGTCTTCTGCTGTTCGCGTAGTTCCGCGAGCATGTTGCAGAAGAGGGCACCTTGTTCGAGGGCGTCGTCGAGCGCCACGTGGGTGTGCGGCAGCGGGTCGAGCCAGACTTGCGGCAGACGCGGCTTGATGCACTTGCGGTAGGGCATGCCTGTCATGGCGAACGCGAGCGTCTTGATATCGAGCGCCGACCACGAGAACGGACAACGTCCGACGAAACGCATCATGTACCAGAACATGAATGTGAAATCGAACCCCGCCGGGTAGGCGACGAAGACCGGCTTGCCCGGCAACTTCTCCACCCACTTCACATACGCCTTGAGCGCTTTGGCCGGATCTTCCGGATCGATGCGGCACGCTTCCCATGCCTCGGGCTCGGTCTTCCACCATTTCATCGTCAGCGGATGCCCCTTCGCATCGGGCAGGCATTCCAGATTGGCGCTGAAGGTGCCGATCAGTTCCTTGTCGGCCGTGTAGGCCGCGGAGGCGAAGCTCAGCATCGAGTGCGGGCCGGGGATCGGGCCATCGGCCTCGACGTCGGTACTGACGAAAATCTCCTCGTCGGCGGCGATGATGCGCGACGGAATACGGGACATGGCCTGACTCATGCGGCGCCCCTGGCGAGCACGGCGTCGGCCACGTACGGGTTGGTCTGACGCTCCTGACCGAACGTGGAGACGGGGCCGTGTCCCGGAATGAACGTCACGTCGTTGCCCAGCGGCCAGAGCTTGTCGCGAATCGAGGCGATCAGGTCGGCATGGTTGCCGCGCGGGAAATCGGTACGGCCGATGGATCCGGCGAACAGCACGTCGCCCACGCTCGCCAGACGCTCGTCAGCCGAGAAGAACACCACGTGGCCCGGCGTGTGGCCCGGGCAATGGAACACTTCGAGGGTGATGTCGCCGAACTTGACCGTGTCGCCGTCGCCCAGCCAGCGGTCGGGCGTGAACGGCTCGGGCTCGGGGAAGCCGAAGCGCGCGCTCTGCGCCTCTAGCTGGTCGATCCAGAAGGCGTCGTCCGGATGCGGACCTTCGATCGGCACGTCGTACTTGGCGGCCAGCGCGCCCGCACCCCCGCAATGGTCCAGATGACCATGCGTCAGGAAGATCTTCTCGAGCGTCACGCCCTGGCGTTCGATCTCGCCGGCAATCCGGTCGATATCGCCACCGGGGTCGACCACGGCGGCGCGCTTCGTCGCATCGCAAACGAGCAGGGTGCAGTTTTGCTGGAAAGGCGTGACAGGAATCAGGGTGACGTTCATGAGTTATCGGGGACGCGGTTTTCGCCTATTGTAATTCGGGCCGGGGTACCGTCGCCCGGTGCGGCGCAGTTGAGCGTGTCACCGTTCGTGCGCCGGGACTTGTTCCCGGCGCAGGCCAGGCGTTTTGAAAGACGCGGGGGTAATGCCCGGATGCGGTCTGGATGAGGACCGCACGGCGTCGGGGCTACGTGAGGCGCAAACCGGGGTAACGCTTTGTAAACAAGTCTCAACGTGTAAGTGAACGCTCGCTGATGGGTTGACTTTGACGGCGTGTTAAACTTGCGGGCTATGCGAACACGCGACATGCTCACACGGTTCGCGGTTGGTTGCGCCCTCGCCCTGACGTTGACAGCCTGCACAACGCCGCTCGAACCCCCCAGCCAAACGGCTGCCGCCACCTCGGCGACAGGCGAACGTACCCGTGCGCGCGAAGCCAACGCACCGGTCGGCTCGAGCTTTGACTTGCAATGGCCGGGCCGAACGTATCGCAACGAAGGCCTCAACCCCGGCGACCCCGATGCGCCGGAGCGCGACGGCGAAGCGCGTCTGCGTGCCGATGCCGGTACGTTCTTTCAGAGCGGCACGGCGTCGTGGTACGGCAAGAAGTTTCACGGACGGCGCACCGCGACCGGCGAAGCGTTCGACATGAACGAGCCGACGGCTGCGCATCCGACCCTGCCGCTAGGAAGCTTCGCGCTGGTGCGCAACGTCGCCAATAACAAGACCGTCGTGGTCAAAATCAACGATCGCGGCCCCTACACGCGCAATCGCATCATCGATCTGTCTTTCGGCGCCGCCAAGCAACTCGACTTCATTCGTGCCGGGCACGCCAAGGTCGAAATCCGCCGCCTCTCCCGCAGCGAAGTCGCCGCCCTCGGCCTCGACGACAACAACAACGCGCCCTGACGTGTCCTGAGGCGCATTGATGGCGCCCCAACCTGCGGCCTTCGCCGCCCTCATCCCCGAATGCCATTCCGAATTTGCCTCGGAGCCGTCTTAAAAAGTGGGACACCGTTTGCACATTTGTTGTGCAAATAACGCGCATTCCGGGTGAAATTCCGCACATTGTTTCGTTTTTCGACGCATCTCATTGGTTGAACGCATCGCATGAACGTGCGCACTTCCGATCATGGGCGACCGAATCGACTATTTTTTTTCCGATTGCCGCATAAATCTGCCAGCGTTTGGGCGCAATCCGACGCTCGGCGGGCCTCCGGGAAGGTTGCGTTGGCAACCGTTGTTCGCTGCCGGGGATGTGGGTAGACTGTGCCCCACGCGCAAGTGCACGCTTTGTGTGCATCCGAATGAGGCCCGCAGAGACTCGGGCACGGCGCACCCTATCAAAAAGTATTCCTGGAGGAGTTTTGATGTCGACAATGGGCAAACACGCCAAGCGCACCCTGCTGTGCGCTGTGGCTGCAACGCTGTTGGGGACGACCGGCGCGGCATTCGCGCAATCGACGAAGTCGGTGGCCGTGCTTGCGATCGTGGAGCACCCGGCACTCGACGCCATTCGTGATGGCGCTCGCGACGAACTCAAGGCGGAAGGCTACGAGGTCGGCAAGAACCTCAAATGGGAATATCAGAGCGCGCAGGGCAACGTCGGTACTGCCGCACAGATCGCCCGCAAGTTCGTGGGTGACAAGCCGGACGCGATCATCGGTATCGCCACGCCGACGGCACAGGCCGTTGCTGCCGCCACCAAGTCCGTGCCGCTGGTGTATTCCGGCGTGACCGATCCGGTCGCCGCACAACTGGTGAAGAGCTGGGACCCGTCGGGCACCAACGTCACCGGCGTGTCGGACAAGTTGCCGCTGGACAAGCAGGTCGCCCTGATCAAGCGCGTTGTGCCCAACGCCAAGCGCGTGGGCATGGTGTACAACCCGGGTGAAGCCAACTCGGTCGTGGTCGTCAATGAGCTGAAGAAGCTGTTGCCCGCCGCCGGCCTGACGCTGGTCGAAGCCGCCGCACCGCGCACCGTCGACATCAGCTCGGCAGCCAGCAGCCTGGTCGGCAAGGTCGACGTGATCTATACGAATACGGACAACAACGTCGTGTCGGCCTACGAGTCGCTGGTGAAGGTGGCCAACGACCGCAAGATCCCGCTGGTGGCGTCGGATACCGACAGTGTGAAGCGCGGCGCCATTGCGGCACTGGGCATCAACTACTATGACCTGGGTCGTCAGACCGGCAAGGTGGTCGGCCGCATTCTGAAGGGCGAGAAGCCGGGTGCGATCGCTTCGCAGACCAGCTCGAATCTGGAACTGTTCGTGAACACGGCAGCTGCCGCCAAGCAAGGCGTGACGCTGTCGGACGATCTGGTGAAGGAAGCCAAGACGGTCATCAAGCAATAAAGCGCGCGTGACACCGGTGAGGCGGGCGAATGCCTGCCGCACCGGCGAGCGACAGGGCGGCGCCCGGACATGATCTGTCCCCGCCGCTCTTTTCCTATCGAATGGGTGGGACGGCTCCCCCCGAAAGCGGTCGCACAACGACCGGCTATGACCCGAACTGGCCTACGTCGGCCGTGCGAGCGCTGATGCCGAGACCCGGCATGGGCCGTCTTGCGCTGTGGAATTACGAAAATGTCCCTTTTTTCTATGATGGGCGCACTGGAGATCGGTCTGATCTTCAGCCTCGTGGCGCTCGGGGTGCTGATTTCCTTCCGCATCCTCAATTTTCCCGATCTGACCGTTGACGGCAGCTTCGCGCTTGGCGGCGCGGTAGCGGCAACGCTGATCGCCGGCGGCACCAATCCGTTCGCGGCGACGGTCGCGGCGATGGCGGCCGGGGCATTGGCGGGCTTCATCACGGGTTGGCTCAACGTGCGTCTGAAGATCATGGATCTGCTCGCCAGTATCCTGATGATGATCGCGCTCTACTCGGTGAACCTGCGTGTGATGGGGGCACCGAACGTGCCGCTGATCACGTCGCCGACGGTCTTCACGATGATCCTGCCGGAGAACGGGCCGGACTGGTTGCCCGATTTCGTGCTGCGCCCGTTGCTCTTGCTGGCCGTGGTGGTCGTGGTGAAGCTCGGTCTGGATTACTTCTTCTCGTCGCAGCAGGGTCTCGCGATGCGCTCGACGGGCGCGAACGCGCGGATGGCACGTGCGCAGGGGGTGAACACCGGTCACGAGATTCTGGCGGGCATGGCGCTTTCGAATGCGCTGGTGGCGCTTGCGGGCGCGTTGTTTGCGCAGTCGCAGGGCGGTGCGGACATTTCGATGGGGATCGGTACCATCGTGATCGGTCTGGCGGCGGTGATTATCGGCGAGACGATTCTGCCGGCACGCCGTCTTATTCTCACGACGCTCGCGGTGGTGGTGGGGGCGGTGCTGTACCGCTTCTTCATCGCGCTGGCGCTCAATAGCGATTTCATCGGTCTGAAGGCGCAGGACCTCAACTTGGTGACGGCTTTGCTCGTGGCGGTGGCGCTGGTGCTGCCGGCGACGCGTCGTAAGCTGTTCGCCCGCAAGAACGGAGGTGCCTGATCATGTTGAGCGCAAAAGACCTCAAGATCACTTTCAACCCGGGCACACCCATCGAGAACCGCGCACTGCGTGGCATGTCGCTGGAGATCCCGACGGGCCAGTTCGTCACGGTGATCGGTTCGAACGGCGCGGGCAAGTCGACCTTCCTGAACGCCATCAGCGGCGATCTGTCGGTCGATTCCGGCACGATTTCCATCGACGGCAACGACGTCACGAAGAAGACGGCGTGGCAGCGTGCGAGTCAGGTGGCACGCGTGTTTCAGGACCCGATGGCGGGGACGTGCGAGGCGTTGACCATCGAGGAAAACATGGCATTGGCCGTCAAGCGCGGCGAGCGCCGGAGTTTCCGCTTCGCGTTGAACCGACCGTTGCGTGAGCGGTTCCGCGAGAAGCTGAGTCTGCTCAACCTCGGGCTGGAGAACCGCCTTTCGGATCGTATCGGGTTGCTCTCGGGCGGTCAGCGTCAGGCGGTGAGTCTGTTGATGGCGTCGTTGCAGCCCTCGCGGATTCTGCTGCTGGACGAGCATACGGCGGCGCTTGACCCGAAGACGGCTGCGTTCGTGCTGGAGTTGACGGCGCGCATCGTGCAGGAGAGCAAGCTGACGGCGATGATGGTCACGCACAGCATGCGTCAGGCACTCGACTATGGCGACCGCACGGTGATGCTGCATCAGGGCAAGGTCGTGCTCGACGTGTCGGGTGAAGAGCGCAAAGGGCTGGATGTGCCTGATCTGCTGCAAATGTTCGAGCGCACGCGCGGCGAACAACTCGATGACGACGCGCTGCTGTTGAGCTGATCGTCGGATCGAAATGGAAAAGCCCGCTTCGGCGGGCTTTTTTTGTTGGTGACGCTTGGGGAAACAGAGAAACGACTGTCGGAAACTTCCGATTTCCAATGCCGCTCAAGGCAGCCTAAGGCGACTCAAGGCCACTTGACTCCGCTTTTCGCGCCCGGCTGTTCGCTCGTTCAGCCGTCTAACCGTTCTTCAGCGCCAGCGCGCGTTCATAAAGCGCGTTCTTGGGAGCGCCGGTGATTGCCGCGGCGAGCTTGGCGGCGCTCTTTGTGGGTAGCTCGGCGACAAGCAGCGCGAGGACGCGCTGCGCCTCTGCGTCCACACCATCTTCGCTGTCGCTCGCCGTCGCGCCCGAGACGGCCAGCACGAATTCGCCGCGCTGACGATTGGCGTCCGCCTTCAGCCACGCCACGCCGTCGCTCAGCGCACACTCGTGAATGTCCTCGAAGCGCTTTGTCAACTCGCGCCCGATCAATAGCCGTCTCTCGCCGTTCAAGCCCTCGGCCAGTGCCGCGACCGTCTCCACGATCCGATGCGGCGCCTCGTAGAAGACCTGCGCAGATGTTGAACCCGAGAGCGCCGTAATTGCCTGAGCGCGCTGCTGGGCCTTCGATGGAAGGAAGCCCACGAACGTGAATGTTTCCACCCAGGCGCCGGCTGCCGAGAGCAGCGTAATCAGCGCACTCGCGCCTGGCACCGGCACGACGGTGAGTCCGGCAGCGCGCACCGCGTCGACCAGCCGTGCGCCCGGGTCCGAGATGCCGGGCGTGCCGGCGTCTGAAATGTAGGCGATGCGCTCACCGCCGCGCAGACGTTCGACGAGCCGCGTCGCGGCTTCATTCTCGTTGTGCTGGTGGGCCGCAATCAACGGCTTGTCGATGCCATACCGCTGCAGCAACTGTGCGCTGTTGCGCGTATCTTCACAGGCGATGGCGTCGACCATACCGAGGATGTGAAGCGCTCGCACGGTGATGTCGGCGGTGTTGCCCAACGGCGTGGCCACGACGTAAAGCGTGCCGGCCGGGTAGTGCTGGCCCTCGGCCAGCGACATCAGACGCTCATCCATGGCATGGGACTCCCGCCAGCGAAAGGACTGCCTCGCGGGGCTTGCGAGCGTGGGTGACACCGGCATCGCCGGTAACGGTAAATATCGGAACAACCATGTCGAATCAGCTTGGAGAATCGTTCGAGGGCCGCGCGCAGACGCTGCTGGAGCGACGCGGCTGGCGGCTTGTCGCGCGCAATTATCGGTGTCGCGGCGGCGAAATCGACCTCATTATGCGGGATCGCGCCGGCGTGCTGGTATTCGTCGAGGTGCGGGCGCGCTCGCGCAGCGACTTTGGCGGTGCTGCCGAGAGCATCACCCGTACCAAGCGGCGCCGTCTCGCATTGGCCGCGCGCCACTATCTGTTGCGGCGTCCTGCGGGGCAATGCCGCTTCGATGTCGTGGCGTTCGATGGCTGTCCGCCGGTGGTGCGCTGGCTGGCCGACGCCTTTCGCGCCGACGATCTTTGACGAAGCCCGCGCCCCCGGCCCTGTTACACTTGCGAAAGTGCCGTTTCAAGAGTGACGGCCTGTGAACGCCGGCCGACGCAGGTGAGTGCCCATGGGACTCCCAAGCGAGGTTGGCAGCTTTTGCGACACCCTGGCAAACGACCATGTCGATCGAACGAATTCAGCAACATTTCACGGATAGTGCCAATACCAAGCTGACAGCACGCGACGCCCTTGTGGAGTACATCGCGGCCGCGGCGGATGTCATGGTCGAGGCCCTTTCCAACGGCAACAAAATCCTCGCGTGCGGCAATGGCGGCTCGGCTGCCGACTGTCAGCATTTCGCGGCCGAACTGGTTGGCCGCTTCGAGCGCGAGCGCCCTGAATTGCCTGCCATCGCACTGACCACGGACTCGTCGATCCTGACGGCCGTCGGCAACGACTACAACTTCGACGCCATTTTCTCGAAGCAGGTGCGCGCGCTCGGCCAGGAGGGCGACGTTCTGCTGGCCATCACCACGTCAGGCAACTCCGGCAACGTGCTCACCGCCATCGAAGCCGCACACGAGCGCGGCATGCACGTGATTGCGCTCACCGGCAAAGGCGGCGGCAAGATCAACGCTGCGCTGGGCGAGTTGGACGTGCACATCTGCGTGCCTGCAGATCGGACCGCACGCATTCAGGAAGTCCACCTTCTGACAATTCATTGCCTTTGCGACCTGATTGACTCAGCGCTGCTTGGCGACGAGTGAACCTATTGTCATCGTAGAGCGTCAACATGACGGACATCGGGTCGCGGGGGCGGGCGATGCCGGCTAAGGGTGGCGGGGGCCGCCTCGTTCGACCATCCAATAAGGAGAAAGCCCGATGAGTTTCCAACGCGTGGTTAAGCCGCTTGCCGCGGCAGCGTTGATTGTTGCAACCCTGGGCGGTTGCGCCCCCATCATTCTCGGCGGCGCGGCGACCGGCGCACTCGTCGCCACCGACCGTCGTTCCGTCGGCGCGCAGACGGAAGACCGCGAAATTCAGGTCAAGGCCGAAGCCAACACCGCCAATACCCTGACCGACGACGCCGTGCATGTGAACGTGACCGTCTTCAACCGTCGCGTATTGCTCACCGGCGAAGTGCCGGACGAGAACACCAAGCAGCGAGCCGTCGAGATCGTCAAGCAGATCAGCAACGTTCGCGGCATTGTCGACGAACTCGCGATCGGACCGAAGAGCTCCTTCGGCTCGCGCTCGAACGACACCTGGATCACCAGCAAGGTCAAAGCCAACCTGATCAACACGAAGGAAATCTCGGCCAACGTCTTCAAGGTGGTCACCGAGCGGGGTGACGTCTATCTGATGGGCCTCGTCTCCGAAGAGGAAGGGCGTATCGCCGCCAACGTGACGAGCCGGATCGATGGCGTGCAGAAGGTGATCAAGCTCTACGAATACGTGAAGCCCGAGGAAGCGCAACGTTTGTCGACCGAAGCCGCGAAGAACCCTGCACCGGCGCAGGCGGACGATGCCGCGACGGTCACGACCACGCCGATCGGCAACGATACGGTGACGGCCAAGCCGCTCGCCTCACCCGCACCGATCAGCGACGGCCCCGTCAAGCCCGGCCCGTCGACCAAGACCGGTAACTGACGCACGCGTCCCGAACGCCTCGGATACCCTCCGTGCGCCTGCGCGTCGTCATTCGCCACGCGTTGCACCGCCGCTATCGCCTCCGTCACCCGATGATGAGACGGACGATAGCGGCGGCGTTCGTTCTGACGTCCGTGGCATCGCTCGTTGCCACGAGCGCGGCGTCTGCCGCGCCGGCATCTTCTCCCGACTGGCAGGCCCGCGATTGGGCGATGGCATGCATGAGTTGCCACAATGCGTCGGCGCCGGTGACTGCCGGCAAGCCCGCGCTGCCGACGCTGGAAGGCCGGCCGGTGGCAGAACTCATGACGGTGTTGCAAGCCATGCGTGACGGGCGGCGTTCTGCCACGCTGATGCCGCAGCTTCTCAAGGGCTATCGCGACGACGAGTTGCAGCGTATCGCCGCCTACTTTGCAGCGCAGCCAGCGACCCAGGCGGCGTCTGCTTCCCCGCGTCAATCTCAATAAGGCGGACAGGATGCGTCGCCGCGACTTTCTTCTCGGTTTGGGCTCGACGACGGCGATCGTTAGCGCAACGACTGCGTTGGCGGCGCCACTCTGGCCGACGCCGGTCAAGGGGCGTCCCCGCGTTGTCGTCATCGGCGGCGGGTTCGGCGGCGCGACGGCCGCGAAGGCGCTTCGCGTTCTCTCGGGCAATACGATCGACGTCATCCTGGTCGAGCCGAATGCGGCGTTCGTCTCCGCACCGTTGTCGAATCTCGTGGTCGGCGGAAATCTGCGCGTGAGCGATCTGACGGTGTCTTACGACACACTCGTCGCGCGACACGGCGTGGTCTGGCGCCGCACGCGAGCCAATGCCATCGACGCCGCAAAAAAGCAGGTGCAACTGGCCGACGGTGGCCGTCTTTCCTATGACAAGCTGATCGTTGCGCCTGGCGTGTCGCTGCGTCGAGACGCCATCGCGGGGCTCTCCGATCCCGCCGTCCGAGACGCATTGCCGGTCGGGTGGACGGACGCACGGGAGACCGCCGCGCTGCACGCCCGTTTGCAGGCGATGCCCGAGGGTGGCGTGTTCGCCATCACGATTCCCGAAGCGCCGTTTCGCTGTCCGCCCGCGCCGTACGAGCGCGCATGTCAGGCGGCTGCGTGGCTCAAGCAGCACAAGCCCCGCGCGAAAGTCCTTGTCTTCGACGCCAACGACCAGGTGCTCGCCGAAGCGGAGCAGTTTGAGGAAGTCTGGCGCACGCAATTTGCTGGAATCGTTGAGTATCACCCGCAGTTCAACTGCACCGAAGTGGCCATCGATGGCACCAAGCAGGTCGCGCGTTTTGAACTCGGCGAAGAAATCCGCGCCGACGTGCTCAACGTCATTCCACCGATGCGGGCGGGCGATATCGCGGTGCAGAGCGGATTGGCGACGGCCAACGGACGTTGGTGCGACGTCGATTTCCTGACGTTCGCTTCCAAGGCACAACCCGATATTCATCTCCTGGGCGATGCCATACAGATCGCCCCGCAAATGCCGAAGTCAGGCCACATGGCCAATCAGCACGGCAAGGTCTGTGCTGCCGCCATCGTGGCGACGTTGTCCGGCCGCCCGGTCAACCCCGAGCCGCTCTACAGCAACACCTGCTACACGTTCGTGTCGGGCACTGAAGCGATGCACGTGGCTAGCGTGCACCGGTACGACCCGGCGCAGCGCACCATGCTCCCCGTGCAAGGCACCGGCGGCGCGTCGCCACGGGCCACGCGAGACGAATTTGCGCTGGGACTCGCGTGGGCACAAGGTATCTGGGCGGACATGCTGACCTGATGCGGATTCCGGCGGCGTTCGCCGGCGTCGAAACGCGTTTGGAGGAGAGTCTCTAAGCGACGCAACGTATGTGCCACCAACGTGCACGATCCGGTTGTTGTTTGGGTGCCGCATCTCCCCGAAATCCCCCGTTGACGGGGCCTCACGCCTCTCGGTTACACTGGCCGCACGAAAAAAATCAGCGTTTGGGGGGCATAGGGATGGCGCATCGCCAGGGAGAGTCCCGTCTTGCGTCACGCGTCGTGCGTGGGGGCTCGGTCAAGTCTGTTCACAATCGCAAAATCGTTCGGCTCACTCAGATCCATCAGGTCATCGCGGTATCTCTTTCCGTCTTCAGTCTGCTGAGCGCACAACAAGCCTGGGCCGATGCGAGCCCCGTGCGCGGTGATCCGCTGCAAAGTCTCCCGAAGATCGACGTGCCCAAGGCGCCGGCCGCCACCATCCATATTCAGCCGCCGACACAGGAAGACGCCCTCAAGTCGCTGCTAGCCCGCAAGATCACACCCCAGCGATTCGGTATCGAGGGCGTCAAATCGCTTCCGTTCGAATCGGTGGCCGGGCTCTTCGCGCCGATGGCAGGTAAGGAAGTGACGATTGGCGATCTGGTCGAGAAGGCCAATCAGGTCACGAAGATGTATCAGGACGCAGGCTATCTGCTGTCCTTCGCTTTCGTCCCCGCACAGGATTTCAACGACGGCTTTGTGCGCGTGACCGTCGTCGAAGGCTATATCTCGAGCACGAAAATCACCGGCAAGCCGGGGCCGTCGGAGCAGCGCCTGCGTGACATCGCCGCGCATATCGAAGCGGAACGTCCGCTCAAACGTGCGACGTTCGAGCGTTATCTGAATTTGCTCACGCTCGTGCCGGGTATGAAGATCAAGGCCGACGTGCAGCCGCCCACGCAGACCGACGGCGCGACCGAGCTTTCGCTGGATGTGTCGCGTCAGCCCGTCGCGTTGGGCACATCGCTCTCGTATAACAACCCCGGCATTCGCGGCGTATTCACGGTGACGAGCAACGCGATGACGCCGCTTGGCGAACAGATCCAGCTCACAGCCATTGCGCCGAAAGGGCATAACGACGAAGAGTTCTACGCGGCGTCGTACATCCAGCCGCTGGGCTCGAACGGTTTGCAGGCACGTCTGGACGCGTCGCATTATCGCGGCCAGCCGGACGATCAGGCACTCGCCGGACTCACGCGACATCTGGACACGAAACGTATCGCCGCGAGCGTGTCGTACCCGATCCTGCTGAACAACCAACGTAGCCTGACGGTCAGCGGCGGCATGTACGGCGTGAATTCGCGCGATCGCTATGAAGTGCCGAATTCGCCCAACTTCATCAATTCGCAGACGAACGTACGCGCGGGGCAAGTGCAACTCGTGTACAACGAAGTGACCGACAAGCAGACTCGCAATGCCACGCTGGGCGTGTTCAAGGGCATCAACGGCTTGGGCGCGAGCCAGTCCTACACGACGCAGCCGGCAGGCGTGGCGCAAGTGCTCGGCCCGTACGACCTCGCGTTCTGGCGCTTCACGCTCGATGGCAAGCAGGGTGTCGTGCTGCCGTGGGAATTCGGCGTCATCGTCTCGGCCGGCGCGCAGTACAGCAGCAACACGCTGCCGACGTCGGAACAGGCAACGTTCGGTGGCCAGCGCTACGGCCTCGGCTATCCGGCGGGCGAAATCGCCGGGGACAAGGGCTGGGGCGCGTCGATCGAGCTGAACCGGATGTTCCGCACCGACTTCCGTTATCTCAAGACCATTCAGCCGTATCTGATGCTCGATACGGCGCGCGTTTATGTGAACTACGGACAGGTGTTCCACAACCAGCTCGCTTCCGTCGGCCTGGGGGTGCGGATCTCCGACAGCAAGTACTACTCGCTTGATCTGTCGGTCGCCAAGCCGATGGCCGATGCGCCGACCAACTCACCCAACCGGCCGCTGCGTTTCAACGCGAACTGGTCGTATCAATTCGAGTGACGAGCCACTCATGTCGAGTGCGATGGGGCAAATTTCCGGCCTCATCCCTCGCTTCAAGGGACGACGTGCGCTGAATTAGTTGCGCCGGCGCGCCGTCCCTTGTCACTTTTCTTATCGGGTTTTTCCCTGATGTTCCATTCCACCTTGCCGTCATGCGTATCGCAGCCCTTGTCAGCGCGCGCCGCGTTGCGCATCGGGCAAGCGCATAAGGCGGGGTGCGCTATATCTGGCCGTATACACGGAAACCTGTCCGGCGAACGCAAAATACGCGACGTTTGGCGAGATGCATCGGGGTCCGACATGTTGCAGTGCAGCTTGCTTCTGTCGCCCGTTATTTTGATTATCCGTATATGCGTATGTGGGCATATACGAAATGTTTTGTGCCTTCGCACGAACTCAAAGACTGAACGTCATGGAAGAACTCGATCGCGTATTCGAAAAGGTGTCGCATTACTTCAGCCTGCTTTCCGAGCCGACACGGCTGCGGATTTTGCATGCGTTGTGCGGTGGCGAGCGTTCCGTGAACGAGGTGGTGACGCAAGTGGGGTCGTCGCAGACGAACGTATCGCGGCATCTCGGGGCGATGTATCAGGCGGGCGTGCTGGCGCGTCGTCGCGACGGGAATCAGGTGTATTACACGATTGCGGATACCGGGGTGGTCGAGATCTGTCGCGCCGTGTGCGTGCAGGTCGCCGGCCGAATCGAGGAGGAGGCCCTGCCGGAGCGTGCCGTCGATGGCTTCATGCCTCGCGCAGACTGACGCACGTCGCAGGCCGTAGTGAAACCGTAGCACCGCAGCATGGCACGACCCGTAGGACAGCGCGGCAACGAGACCGCGCCCATAAGCTCGAAAAAAAGCGGTAAACCGCCGGTGTCCTCGCGATGCTGGCGGCCGCCACAAAACGCGAGGAGACAGGGTGAGCAAGACCAGCGATAGCGCATCGCGAGCCGGCCGTTTGCGCCGTGCTCCGGAGAATTTCGTCGACGGCAACCTCGCAGCCGACATCGTCCGCGACGGGTTGAACCCCACACGTCGCAGCTTCCTGCAGCGCAGCTTTCTGGCTGCCGGTGCGGCACTGGCCGGGGGTGCCGCCTTCGCGGCCGACGCGCCGCCCGCCGCCGGTGCCGCCGGCGATCCGATGATTCTCGAGCCGCGCCCGTGGGCCACGTCGTTGGGCCAGCCGGTCGCGGGACGTCCGTACGGCGTGCCCTCGAAGTACGAAGCGAACCTGCAACGCCGTCAGTCACCGGGCCTCACGCAGACGGCGCAAGCTTCGGTCGCATTCACACCTTTGCAGGGCCTGTTCGGCATCATCACGCCGAGCGGTCTGCACTTCGAGCGTCACCATCAAGGCTGGCAGGAGATCGATCCGACGCAACACCGCCTGATGGTGCACGGCCTCGTGCGCGAATCGAAGGTGTACACGATGGACGACATCATGCGTCTGCCCTCGGTGTCGCGCATGCACTTCATCGAATGCGGCGCGAATACCGGCATGGAATGGGGCAACGCGGCGGTGCCGACCGTGCAGTACACGCACGGCATGCTGTCGTGCTGCGAATTCACGGGCGTGCCGCTGTCGGTGCTGCTCGATGACGTGGGTGCCGACACCAAACGCGGCCAGTTCGTGCTCGCCGAAGGGGGCGACGGCTCGGGCATGACCCGCACGATCTCGATGGAGGCGGCGCTCTCCGACGTGCTCGTTGCCTGGGGTATGAACGGCGAAATGCTGCGCCCCGAGAATGGCTATCCGTTGCGGCTGGTTGTGCCCGGCGTGCAGGGCGTGTCGTGGGTGAAATGGCTGCGTCGCATCAAAGTGGGCGACGCGCCGTGGAATGCCAAGGATGAGACGAGCCACTACGTCGACCTGATGCCGGACGGTCAGCATCGTCAGTACACCTCGATTCAGGAGTGCAAGTCGGTCATCACGTCGCCCTCGGGCGGGCAAGCGCTGCTCGATCGCGGCTATTTCAACGTAACCGGCCTCGCGTGGTCGGGCCGAGGCCGCATCAAACGGGTGGACGTGTCGACCGACGGCGGCAAGTCGTGGCGCGCGGCGCGGCTCGAGTCGCCCGTCTTGCCGAAGTGCCTCACGCGCTTCAACTTCGACTGGCAGTGGGACGGTTCGCCCGCGTTGCTGCAAAGCCGTGCGGTGGACGAGACCGGTTTCGTGCAGCCGCGTTACCGGCAACTCCGTGACGTGCGGGGCACCAAGTCGATTTATCACAACAACGCCATCCAGACGTGGCAAGTGGCAGCGAACGGGGAGGTGACCAATGTTCACGTCGATTGAACGCAAGTCGCCCCGCCATCTGGGCCAGCGCGTACAGGCGGTGATCATCGCCGGACTTTGGGCTGCGGCGCTGGTGCTTGCCGGGCTGACCGTCATGGCGTGGCTCTCGGCACCAGCGAAGGCGGCGCCGGCGAACATGGCCACGGCGGCCCCATCGTCTGCGCCTGTGAAGGTCAAGACGCCTTCGGGCATCGGACGCGACGCCACCCCGGCCGAACTGAGTGCGTGGGACATCGATGTGCGTCCCGACTTCAAGGGGCTACCGAAGGGGCAGGGGTCGGTCGCCGACGGCCAGAAGCTGTTCGATGCGCGCTGCGCGTCGTGTCATGGCACGTTCGGCGAGAGCAACGAGGTGTTCAACCCACTGGTGGGCGGCACCACGGCCGACGACATCAAGACGGGACACGTGGCGTCGCTGCGCGCGAACAATCAACCGGTGCGCACCACGCTCATGAAGGTCGACACGATCTCGACGATCTGGGACTACATCCGTCGCGCCATGCCTTGGAACGCGCCGCGCTCGCTCACGCCAGACGAGGTGTATGCCGTCACGGCCTACATCCTGAACCTCGGCGAAATCGTGCCGGCGGACTTCGTGCTGTCGGACAAGAACATCGGCGACGTGCAGAAACTCATGCCCAACCGCAACGGGATGACACGTGCGCACGGCATGTGGCGCGTGGGAGACAAACCGGATACTCATAACAAGGCGTGTATGCAGGATTGTCCTGAGGCTGGTATCGTGACGTCCGCACTCCCTGCGTACGCCCGCGACGCACATGGAGATCTGGCCGCGCAGAACCGGATCATCGGTCCGGTGCGCGGTGTCGATACGAAGCTGCCGCCGCTGTCGGGCACTGCCGCGCAAAATGCGTCGGTGCGCAAGACCGCGGCCCTCGTCACGCTTGGCATGACGAGTTCGGACGCGCCGGCCCAAACCGCCGCTGCGACGTCACCGGCAGCAACGCTTGCGGACAAGAACGGTTGTCTGGCCTGTCACGGCGTGACCGACAAGAAGATCGGACCCGCCTTCTCGGAGGTCGCCACCAAGTACCATGGGCAGTCGGATGCGACTGAAAAACTGGTGGCGAAGATACGTGCCGGAGGTGCCGGTAACTGGGGCAGCATGCCAATGCCGCCGCAGGCACAGGTTGCCGAGACCGACGTCCGCACGATGGTCGACTGGATTCTCCGTGGTGCACATTGAGCGGGCAGGGTGTCCGACGGATGCGCCAGGGTACTCAGGCCGCCGCAGGACCCCGTCCCCTACACAAATCGAAGGAGATACGATGAAAAAGATGCTGATCGCCGCGGCCATGCTGGCCGGCACCTCGCTGGCGCACGCCGGCGTCGACGTCGCAGCGGCGACCAAGCTCGCGGGTGCCAACGCTTGTATGGGTTGCCACGCCGTCGACAAGAAGCTCGTGGGCCCGTCTTATCAGGAAGTCGCCGCCAAGTACAAGGGTGACAAGGATGCCGTGGCCAAGCTGGTGAAGAAAGTGAAGGGTGGCGGTTCAGGTGTCTGGGGTCCGATCCCGATGCCGGCGCACCCGAACATGTCGGATGCCGATGCCAAGATCCTCGTTGATTGGGTTCTGGCTGGCGCCCCGGCGAAGTAAGACCGGGGCAGGGGGCTCGCCGGCAGGCCGTCGTGCAGTATCGGCGGCAGGTCAGGCGAGCGAACGGCGGCCGATGTGTGCAGTTCCCAAGTGACATGGGCATCTGGCGCATCGGCGGCCTTCAGAGAGGAAACATACAGAGATGAACCAACAGCGACGCGACATGCTGCGGTTTTCCGCGGTAATGGGACTGGCGGTGGCCGCCGGGCTGATCAAGCCCGAAGAGGCACGCGCGGCACAGGTGGAATGGAACAAGGCGGCGTTTGCGACCAAGAGCGTGGCCGATACGGTCAAGGCACTGGGCGGCACGAGCGCCAGTCCGAGCGATCTGGTCGTGCTGACCGCCCCCGACATTGCCGAGAACGGTGCGGTCGTGCCGGTGGCGGTGACGAGCAAGGCACCGAATACGCAATCGATCGCGATTCTGATCGAGAAGAATCCGAATACGCTCGCCGCGTCGTTCGACATTCCGGACGGCACGGAGCCGTCGGTGACCACGCGCGTGAAGATGGGCCAGACCTCGAAGGTCTATGCGCTCGTCAAGGCGGATAACAGGTACCTCGTGGCCGAGAAGGAAATCAAGGTCACGCTGGGTGGTTGCGGCGGTTAAGCGACGCATCGAAGAACGCTAGAGGAGCTACAACATGGGTAATCCGATGCGCATTCGCGCAACCGAGGCCGGCGGCGTTGTCGAGGTCAAGGCGCTGATGAGCCACATCATGGAAACCGGTCAGCGCAAAGACGCTTCCGGTAACATCGTCCCTGCACACTTCATCCAGACGGTCACAGTCACTTGCAACGGCAAGACGGTGCTGACGGCCGAATGGGGTCCGGCAGTCTCGAAAGATCCGTTCATGTCGTTCAAGTTCAAGGGCGGCAAGAAGGGTGACAAGGTCACGGTGACGTGGACCGATAACAAGGGCGACTCGCGGACCGACGAGGCGACCGTCGCCTGACACGGGGCGAATGCCGGGAAGTGCGCGGTGGCGCTTGCGGGGAGCCTCCCCGTCATGCGCCAAACAACCCCACACAGAGGAGAGTCAGATGCTTGAGGCGCAACATAGCGCACGGGTGAGCACCCCACGCCACGCAGCATGGCTGCGTCGGACAGTGCTCGGCGGCATGCTCGCCATGGCGGGTGCCAGCGCCCCCACATTCGCCGCCGACAGCTCGACGGCCGACGCCATCGCGCAATACCGCGAGATGCTCGCGGACGGCAATCCGGCTGAACTGATCGAAATGCGCGGCGAAGAACTCTGGAAGACGCCGCGCGGCCCGAACAACGTGTCGCTCGCGCAGTGCGACCTGGGCCTTGGCGCTGGCGTTGTGAAAGACGTTTACGCACAACTGCCGCGTTACTTCCCCGATACGAAGCGTGTGCTCGACGCCGAGTCGCGTATCGTCGAATGCATGGTGAATCTGCAAGGCTTCAAGCGCGCAGACGTCATCAAGCAACCGTTCTCCAAGGAAGGTCAGGACCCGACCGATCTCGAAGCGCTCACCGCCTATGTGGCCGGTCAGTCGCGCGGCGCGATCATTCACGTGCCGCAGTCGCACAAGGAAGAGAAGGAAGCTTACGCGCGTGGCCAGAAGATCTTCTATTACCGCGCCGGTCCGTACGATTTCTCGTGCGCGTCGTGCCACGGCGCAGACGACAAGCGTATTCGCCTTCAGGATCTGCCGAATCTGACCAAGCCCGCTGCGGCACGTCAGGCGTTTGCCACGTGGCCGGGCTATCGTGTCTCGCAGGGCGCGCTGCGTACGATCCAGTGGCGCATGTACGACTGCTTCCGTCAGCAGCGCATGCCTGAGCTGAATTACGGCTCGCAGGCGTCCGTCGATCTGATTACCTTCCTCGGTGTGATGGCCAACGGCGGCAAGATGGACGCCCCCGGCCTGAAGCGCTGACCGATCACGAGGCACACCCATGAAATCATTCGCATTGCGCGCGACGAGTGTCGCGCTGGCAGCGGCCGGGGCACTCGTCGTCGGCATGGCGTTCGCCCAGGGCGAAGGCGGGAAGCTCGTCACGGGCTCGACCGATGCCGCCGTCGTGCAGGAACTGCGCGACTCGTTCCGGCCCTCGGGCATCGCCCAGCTCGATCGCATCGATCAGAGTGAATTGCAGAAGCTGTGCACGCAGTATGCGGTCAAGCCGATGCCGGCGAAGATTGCGGAGCGTCTGCAAAAGGCCGAGTTGGCGAACGTCAAGGCACCGGCCGACGGCAAGTATCTCGGCGACTGGAAGGAAGGCGAGAAGGTCGCGCAGAATGGCCGTGGCATGCAGTTCACCGATAAGGCGGACACCGTCAACGGCGGTAACTGCTACGCGTGCCATCAGTTGACCAAGAGCGAGATCTCGTTCGGCAACATCGGTCCGTCGCTGTACAACTACGGCAAGCTGCGCGGCGATTCGCCCGAGGTGCTCAAGTACACGTGGGCGAAGGTCTACGACTCGCACAGTTACATGGCCTGCTCGAACATGCCGCGTTTCGGGGCTGCGGGCATTCTGACGGAACAGCAGTTGAAGGACGTCATGGCGTTGCTGCTTGATCCGGCTTCGCCTGTGAACCAGTAAGTCATCGCCGTTGCGGCGCGCGACCCGGGTCTTTCCGATCGGGGTCGCCGCCGACTTCCGGAGTGCTGCATGACATCCCTGAAATTTCCGATCCGGGCCGCTGAGCGTCGCGGTTCGTCGCAATGCGCCAGTCCTGGTGGGTGGTGGCGACGTTTGCGTGTGCCGGCTCGCTTGCCCGATTCGCCGACTGCCCGAGTGGCTTTTTGGCAAAAGGCGACGCATCTGGCGCTGCGTTCGGCGCGTGCTGTTTTTGGTGGCTTCGCGGTGCCTCGGCCTATGCGCGGCGTGATGGGCGCGGCGTTAGCCGTGGCGGCGATAGTTTTCGGCGCACCGGCGCATGCGGTCGAGGTCGGCGACACGGTCACGCTTCCGTCGCTCACGCTGTTCGATGGCAAGACGCTCCCCGCCAGTGCCTTCAAGGACCGCACGGTGATCGTCGAGTACTGGGCGTCGTGGTGTCCGTTCTGCGCGCAGCAGAACCCGCATCTGCAGAAGCTCTATGAGGCTACGCGCGGCAAGCCGATCCAGATCGTCACGATCTCCATCGACAAGAAGCCGCAGGAAGCCGTCGACTATCTCAAGGCGCACGGCTACACCTTCCCCGCCGGCATGGAAAACGACGCTTGGCAGGCGGCGCTGGGTAAGCGTCGCGGACTGCCGGAGCTGTACGTGATCGGGCGCAACGGCAAGGTGCTGCGCAAGGAAGTGGGCGAGATGTTCGGTGAGGACGTGGCGGCGCTCGCGGACTACGCGGGCAAGTAACAAGTCAGCGAACCGAGTTCAAACAAAGATAAAGCAGGCGCGCCACGAAGTGCGCGTGCCACGGAGACGAAATGAATCGACGCGAGTTCATGCAGGTGTTGGCGGTGGCGGCGGCCGGGGGAATGGCGCTGTCGCATCACGAAACGGCGGCAGCGCAGGCGGCTGCGGCGTTTTACGATCTGCCGAAATTCGGCAACGTGCACCTGTTGCACTTCACCGACTGCCACGCGCAGTTGCTGCCGATTCACTTCCGCGAGCCGAGCGTCAATCTGGGCATCGGGGCA
>JARLJF010000099.1 GCA_031291335.1 Pandoraea sp.
ATGGAATCGTTATCTTGCGACAAGCAATTTGGCTCGCTACTGTTCGATGCAATTGCATTTCTTGTGGCACGCATGTGCCCGAAGGTAGTGACCATGTCTTTCCTGACTTTGACGGATGTTTCCAAGACGTTTGGCGAGTTGAACGCCGTCTCGAACGTCAATCTCTCGGTGGAAAAGGGCGAGTTCGTCTCGCTGCTCGGCCCTTCGGGCTGCGGCAAGACCACCACGTTGCAGATGATTGCGGGCTTTGTCGAAGCCACGACCGGGCGTATTACGCTCGACGGACGCGACATCACGCATATGCGCCCGAACAAGCGCGGTCTGGGTATCGTGTTCCAGAGCTACGCGCTGTTCCCGCACATGACCGTGGCAGACAACGTCGGGTTCGGTCTGGAGATGCGCGGCGTCGACAAGAGCGAGCGTAACGACCGCATTCGCGAAGCGCTTGCCCTTGTGCGACTCGACACCCTCGGTCATCGCTACCCGCGCGAACTCTCGGGCGGTCAGCGTCAGCGCGTGGCTATCGCGCGCGCGGTCGTGATCGCACCGCCCGTGCTGTTGCTCGACGAACCAATGTCCAACCTCGACGCCAAGCTGCGCGAAGACATGCAATTCGAGCTGCGCTCGATCCAGCGCAAGATCGGCACGACCACGATCATGGTCACGCACGATCAGTCCGAAGCGCTGTCGATCAGCGACCGCGTCGTGGTCATGGAAGCCGGTCGCATTACGCAGGTCGATACTCCGTACCGGGCTTATGAGCGTCCGGAAACGCCGTTCGTCTCGCAGTTCATCGGCAAGGCCAACATGCTGGCCGGCCGTGTGGCGGCGCGCGACGACGAACATCTGCACATTGAACTGGGCGCGCAACTCGTGCAGCGCGCTTCGCTGGCGAACCTCTCGCCCCGGGATCGCAGCATGGCCGTTGGCGATGCCATCACCATGTGCCTACGTCCTGAAAAGGTGCGTCTGTGCGCGCCGTCGGCGGGCCGTCTGTCGGCAACGGTGACGAGCCGCTTCTTCCTCGGCAGCCAGTGGCTGTACCGCGTGGACAGCGCGCTGGGCGAAGTGCTCGTGTGCTGTCAGAACGAAGGCGGCGAGCCGCTTGACGAAGGCGCACCGGTCGGCCTCGACTGGCAGGCGGAAGCCGTGCGCTTCGTCTCTGCGGGAGCGTGCGCGAATGGCTGAGACGCTGCAAGTTCCGCGCACTGACGTTGCGCCCGCCGCGCGTGCCCCGTGGCACGCGTATCTGCCGATGTGGGTGATGAGCGCACCGGCCATGCTGCTGTTCGTGGCGCTGGTTCTCATTCCGCTGCTCATGACGCTGGCGCTCACGTTCTACCAATTCGATCCGGCCAGTGGCCCGATCGCGGCGTTCCAGTTCGAGAACTACAAGGAAGTGCTGTTCGACTCGTACTTCCACACGATCTTCCTGCGCACGTTCGGCATCTCGCTCACGGTCACGGCGGTATGCGCCGTCGTGGGCACGTTCGAAGCCTACGTGCTCTCGCGCATGGGCGATCCGTGGCGCTCGCTGTTTCTGCTGGTGATTCTCTCGCCGCTGCTCGTGTCCATCGTGGTGCGCGCCTTCGGCTGGAGCATGCTGCTCAGCTCCGGCGGTCTGGTCAATCAGATGTTTAGCCTGCTCGGCATGGGGCCATACAAGATGGAGTACACCAACTTTGCGGTCGTCGTCGCGCTCGTGCACGTGATGCTGCCGTTCATGGTGATTCCCGTGTGGACCTCGCTGCAACGTCTCGATCCGCAGACGGAAAACGCTGCGCTGTCGCTGATGGCGTCGCCCGCGACCACGCTGCGCCGTATCGTGCTGCCGCAACTGGTGCCGGGCATTCTGTCGGGCAGCCTGATGGTGTTCGGCCTGTCGGCGAGTGCCTTCGCGATCCCGAGCCTGCTGGGCGGACGCCGCCTCAAAGTGGCCGCCACCGCCGTGTATGACCAGTTCCTCAGTTCACTGAACTGGCCGCTGGGCGCGACCATCGCGGTGCTGCTCCTTGTGGCGAACCTGATCGTGATGCTCACGTACTACCGCCTGCTCGAGCGCCGCTATTCGCGCAGCATGGGTTAAGGCCACCGCAGAACAGAACTCACTCGCCATCATGCGTAAAAACAGCCCCCTGGCGCTCGCGTTCCATACGCTCGTCATTCTCTTCGTCCTCGCACCGATGATCATCGTCGTGCTGGTCGCGTTCACGCCGGAACAAACGCTCTCGCTGCCCACACGCGGCGTGTCGCTGCGCTGGTTCCGCGCGATTCTCGACTACCCCGATTTCATTGCGTCGTTCTTTACCAGCCTGAAGCTCGCGTTCCTGTCGGCCACGCTCTCGCTCGTGATCGCGTTGCCCGCTGCCCTGGCGATCGGCCGCTCGCGTTTTCCGGGGCGTAATTTCCTCAACGGCCTGCTGCTTTCGCCGCTGGTGATCCCGGGCCTCGTACTCGGTATCGCGCTGCTGCGCTTCTTCGCCATGCTCGGGGTGACCGGCTCGTTCGGTGCGCTGATCTTCGCGCACATGATTATCGTGACGCCGTTCATCATGCGCCTGGTGCTGGCGTCGATCAGCGGGCTCGACCGCAGTGTCGAAAACGCGGCGGCCTCGCTCGGTGCGGGTTCGTGGACGACGTTCCGTCGCGTGACCATGCCGATGATCCTGCCGGGCATTACCGGTGGCTGGCTGCTCGCGTTCATCAACAGCTTCGACGAACTGACGATGTCGGTCTTCCTCACGGCGCCGCAAACGGTCACGCTGCCGGTGCGCATGTACATGTACGCCACCGAGTCGATCGATCCGATGATGGCGTCCGTCTCGGCGCTGGTCATTGCCGTGACGCTGGGCGCGATGCTGTTGCTCGACCGTATCTACGGCCTGAATCGCATCCTGATCGGCCAGCATTGAACGCGCGCTACAAGACGACTCCTATGTCCAGCTCTTCCCATTCTTCGCACGATTCACAGCCGTTGCGCGCGCCGGGTCAGTCCCATCCGCAACTGACGCGTCTGGCCGAGACGTCCCGTTCGCCCGTGACGTTCTATCTCGACGGCGAAGCGGTGCAGGCGCTTGCGGGCGACACGCTGCTTACGGCCATCCTCACGCATCAGCGCCACGTGCGCATCAGCGAATTCAGCGGCACGCCGCGCGCGGGCTTCTGCCTGATCGGGGCATGTCAGGACTGCTGGGTGCGCTGCGAGTCGACGCCTGCTATCGGTGGCGACGCGCAACTCACGCGTCTGCGCGCCTGTTCGACGACGGTACAAGCCGGCATGCGCGTGGTAACGCGAGCCGCCGACGCCAACGAAGTGCACGGAGGCGCGAATGTCTGAGCGCGCCGAAATCGTCATCGTGGGCGCCGGTCCGGCGGGCATTCGCGCGGCGCAGACGCTGGTCGCTGCGGGGCTGCGCCCGATCGTGCTCGACGAGAACGTGCGATGGGGCGGTCAGATCTACCGTCAGCCGCCCGCCGGTGCCGGGTTCACGCGCACCAAGCAGGCGCTATACGGCTTCGAAGCCGCCAAAGCCGACGCTGTCCACACCACGATGGCGGCGTTGTTGCCGCAGGTCGACTATCGTCCCGAGACACTCGTGTGGGCTTGCGATCCGAAGCATCTCCATACGATGCACGGTGGCCGGGAAACGCCGGTGGCGTTCAGTCATCTGATCATTGCCAGCGGCGCGACCGATCGCGTGCTGCCGTTGCCGGGCTGGACGTTGCCGGGCGTATACACGCTGGGCGGCGCGCAGGTCGCCCTCAAGTCACAGGGCTGCGCCATTGGCGAGCGCGTCGTGTTCGCGGGCACCGGGCCGCTGCTGTACCTCGTGGCGTACCAATATGCGAAAGCCGGGGCGAATGTCGTCGCGGTGCTCGACACCAGCGCGTTTGCCGCGCAGGCCAAGGCCACCCCGCGTTTGCTGAATCAGCCCGCGACGTTCGCCAAGGGTGTCTATTACGTGGGATGGCTGCGCTCGCGTGGCGTGCGTATCGAACATGGCGTGACGCTCGAAGGTATCGAGGGCACGGCAGGGGTGCGTGCGATTCGCTGGCAGCGGGGTGGCCGTGAACACTCACTCGAATGCAGCGCCGTCGGGCTGGGCTTCGGGCTGCGTCCTGAGACGCAACTGGCGGATCTGGCCGGTTGCCGTTTCGTCTTCGACGATCTCAACCGCTGCTGGCTGCCTGAGCGTGACGCCGCCGGCCGCAGCTCGCAGGCCGGCATCTATCTGGCGGGCGACGGGGCAGGCATTGCCGGCGCAGACGCCGCCGAACTGGCGGGCCGGCGCGCCGCGCTTGCGTTGCTCGAAGACCTCGGCATCGCCGCACCGGTCGTGCCCGATGCTCCCGACGCGCCCGCCATCGAACGCAAGCTCGCGAGCAATCGCCGCTTCCGCGAAGGCATCGAACAGGCGTTCGCGTTGCCGGAGAATCCCGCGGCGCGGTGGCCGGACGAAATGCTTGTGTGCCGTTGTGAAGAGGTCGATGCACGGACATTGCGTGAATGCGTTCGCCATGACGGCGTAACCGAGATCAATCGTCTCAAGGCGCTGACCCGCGTGGGCATGGGGCGCTGTCAGGGCCGGATGTGCGGCGAAGCCGCGTGCCATTTGCTGGCCGAGGCGAGCGGGCAGACGTTCGCGCAAGTGGGGCGTCTGCGGGCGCAGGCGCCGATCAAACCGATTCCGATTGCACCGATGCTATTCGACGAAAATGTCGCCGCCATTCCCGAAGAGGCGCGCGATGAGTGAGACCTTGCATTACGACGTCGTCGTCGCGGGGGGCGGGCTGGTCGGTGCATCGGCAGCGCGTGCGCTGGCCGAGCGTGGCCTGCGCGTCGCGTTGTTCGAGCGACGCTATTGCGGTGCGCAAGCCAGCGGCGTGAACTACGGCGGTGTGCGCTGTCAGGGCCGCCCGGAAGAGCAGCTGCCGCTCGCCATGCGGGCGCGAAAGATATGGGATCGTCTGCCTGAACTGATCGGGATCGACGGTGAGTTTGTGCGTTCGGGCCATCTGCGTCTCGCACGCCGCGAGAGCGATCTGGAACCGCTCGACGCGTGGTCGGCCATGGCGAGCGGTTACGGTCTGGCGACCACGGTGTATCGAGGGGCCGAGTTCCGCCAACGTTTTCCGTGGCTGGGTGACGGCGCGGTCGGCGGCTCGCTGTGCCTGAGCGATGGCCACGCGAATCCGCGTCTCGTGTCACCGGCGTTTGCCCGTGCGGCGCGTGCGCTTGGCGCCGACGTGCACGAGCGTACGCCGATCACCGCGATGGCCCATGACGGCGTGCGCTTTCAACTGACGGCGCAGCCCGATGAGGGCGCGACGTTGCAGGTGAGTTGCGACTGGCTGCTCAACACGTCCGGGGCGTGGGCAAATCATATCGCCGGCACGTTCGGCGAGCGTGTGCCGATGCATGCCATCTACCCGAACATGTGGGTGACGGAGCCGTTGCCCAGGTTCATCGGCCACAACCTCGGCGTGTATGGCGGCGGTGTGTACGCGCGTCAGGTCGAGCGCGGCAACTGCGTGATCGGCGGCGGACGCGGCACCGGTGACGGCGAATACGCGCAGCCATCGGCCGACACGACCCGCGCCGTCATGCGCGAGGCTTGCGCGTTGCTGCCTGCATTGCGTAACGCGTTGCTCATTCGCACGTGGAGCGGCGTGGAGGGCGAGACGCCCGACAACAACCCGATCATCGGCATGAGCCGTACGACACCGCGTCTGGTGCATGCCTTCGGCTTCTCGGGCGGCGGTTTCCTGCTCGCCCCTGGTGTGGGCGATGTGCTTGCCGATCTGGTCACGCAAGGCGAGACGGCGACGCCGATCGATGCCTTTGCCGTCGACCGGTTCGCGCAGGTGAGTGCCGAAGTCTGATGAACCTATCGCATTCCGTACGTTCAGAGTCCGTCCCAAAACTACCTTCCTAACACCCTGGAAACGCAAGGAGAACCACGATGAAGCTATCCCGTAAGGTCGTCATGTGCGCTGCGGCGCTGGCATTGGGCGCGAGCAGCGCGGCCTGGTCGCAGTCCAAAACGCTCTACATCGGCATGAATGGCGGCCCGATGGAAAAGGCTTACACGAGCCAGGTCTTCCCGGAGTTCGAGAAGGCCAATAACGTGAAGGTCGTGGTGGTGCCGGGCACGTCGTCGGACGTGCTGGCCAAGCTGCTTGCCAACCGTAACAGCCCGCAGATGCATGTGGTGTTTCTGGACGACGGCGTGATGGCCCGTGCCATCAGCATGGGGGTGTGCCAGAAGCTGGACGATTCGCCCGTGCTCAAGGAGCTGATGCCGTCCGCACGCGTGAAGGACGACATGGGCGCCGGTGTGCAACTGGGGATGACCGGTATCGGCTACAACACCAAGCTCTTCAAGGAGAAGGGCTGGGCGGCGCCGACGTCATGGACCGACTTCGCCGATCCGAAGTTCAAGGGCAAGGTGGTGTTCCAGTCGGCATCGAGCAGCACGTTCGGTCTGCACGGCTTCCTCGCACTGAACCGCATCTGGGGCGGCAGCGAGACGAACGTCGAGCCGGGCTTCACCAAGTGGGCCTCGACCGTGGGTCCGAACGTTGTCGAGTACATCCCGAACTCGGCCAAGCTCTCGGAAATGATCCAGACCGGCGAAGCGGCCATCTTCCCGCTGACCCCGACGGCCGTGAGCGATCTGCAGGACAAGGGCATTCAGGTGGGGTATGTCGCGCCCAAGGAAGGCGCGGTGCAGTTGCTCGTCGACCTGTGCGTGGTGAAGAACAGCCCGGACAACGCCATGGCACAGAAGCTCGCGCAGTATCTGCTGTCGGCCAAGGGCCAGACGCTGGCGGCCGCTGCCGGCGCCTATATCCCGACCAACCCGCAAGCGACTGTGCCGCCCGCGATGCAGAAGCGTCTGGGCAAGATGGATGATCTGGTCAAGAACCTCAAGACCGTGGATTGGGACGCCATCAACCAGCGCCGCGCGCAGTGGGATCAGCGCTGGAATCGCCAGATCGAGCAGTAATCTCGACACCGTTCTCGCGCGCATGCCTGTCATGCGCGACGCGGATGAACAACGCCGGGCCCCTCAGGGTGGCCCGGCGTTTTTTTTGGCTCGGTATGCGGGGTTACATCGCGTCCGACTTGGCGGCGAGTGCGGCGAAGGCGGCGACGAGGGCGGGGTGATCGACATGATCGACGCGATCGGCGGGCATGACAAAGGCGTGAAGTGAGTGCGCGGGTTCGTCGAGCATCAGATAGCCCAGGCTCCACGTGGGGAAAGCACCGGGCTTTGCCGGTGTGCCATCGAGCAACACCTGAATGTCGGTATGGTTACGCGATGCGTCGATGCGCTGACGGGCATCGGCGAGCGGTTCACTGGGACCTTCGATGTACTGATAGAACATCGCACCATCGAATAGCAGCACGCCGGTGATGTTGTAGGTGGCGTTGAATCCGCGCGAATTGACGATGATCTTCGACAGTTCCCGCAGATCGAGGTCGGGCACCGCTCGGCTCAGGTATGCGTAACACTCGGTCATCCGTTTCGTCTCCCCCGGAACAGGCGGCGCATTGGCACACGATTTTTTTGGCGTCGACGAGGCGTCAACGCACATTAGAATACCTCATGTGCGAAGCCCGGGACTCACGCGCCATGCCGATCAACTATCTACGTGGATTCACCCAGCCGATGCGCACGGACGCTGCGAACCGGCGTCTGGGCAACTCGCTCGCCTTTGTGGCGGGCGCCGCCAATGCGGGCGGTTTTCTCGCCGTCGGACAGTACACGTCGCACATGTCGGGCATTGTCGCGGCGCTCTCCGACAATCTGGCGCTGGGGCAACTCGTGCTCGTGCTCGCCGGCTTTAGCGCCTTGCTGGCATTCCTGCTGGGTGCCGCGACGTCGGCGGTTCTGATTCACTGGGGGCGGCGTCACCATACGCATAGCGAATATGCCGCACCGCTGATGCTCGAAGCGCTGCTTCTGCTGACGTTCGGCGTGATGGGCGCCAATCTTGAGGCGCATCGCGTGCTGTTCGTGCCCGCTACGATCGGCTTGCTGTGCTACGTCATGGGGTTGCAGAACGCGATCATCACCAAGATTTCCCGGGCCGAGATTCGAACGACGCATGTGACCGGTCTGGTGACCGACATCGGCATCGAACTGGGCAAGATGGGCTACTGGAACCGGCCCGGTGTGGCGGGCGATCTGCCGCGCGTGGCGGGGGACCGGCAGAAGCTGCGTTTGCTGTGTACGTTGCTGGGTATGTTTTTTCTGGGCGGCCTGACCGGTGCGCTCGGCTTCAAGTCTCTGGGTTTTGCGGCAACGATTCCGCTTGCGGTCGTCCTCATCACGCTGGCGATTGTGCCGTTGCTCGACGATATCGCGCGACATCCACACTGATCCCGGCGCTGGCATTCCCGCTGGCATCCCTTTCGACGATTGACTATGACCACACGCTCGGGAGTCCCTCGTCTGCGGACGTGGGTGGGAAACCGGTTAGACGCCTTATTGGAAAAATTCGATAAATTCGACGATTACCCGTCGATGATCGGCGTTGTGGGGACGGCTATCGCGTTGGCGATTCTGGTCGGGGTGACGATGCTGTTGTACGCCGACAGGCGGGCACGAGACGAGTACGCGCTCGAGCGTGCCGAGAGTGTGGCATCCGTCGTGGCGACGAGTCTCGGCAGCAACATTGCACTATACGAGGCGCTACTCAAGGAGATGGTGCGGGAGGCGGAGAATTCGAATACGCCGCTCTTTCCCGAGCGGGTGCGCGACCGGGTGCGTTTTGGGCAGACACTGAGCCGCGATTTTCTCGACGATGCCTACATCGTGGACAAGGCGGGGAAAATTGCCGCGCCGCTTGAGAGCACCGACGGCAAGCCAGTGAGCGTTGCCGACCGCGACTATTTCCGCTCTCACCAGATGAACCCATCGCTGGGCCTCTATATCTCTCAACCGTACGCATCGAGAATGCATAAGGGCGTGCTGTCGGTCGCGCTCACCCGGCGCATTGCCGCCCCCGATCATTCGTTTGCCGGTGTGGCAGTCATCGCGTTGCGGCTCGACCGGCTGGGCGCACAGATGCGCGATGTCGATTTCGATGACCTGAAGAGCATCAGCGTCGTGGAAGAGAAGGGAACGGTACTCGCCTGCAAGCCGTGCGGGGAAGGCCAGCCGGGGGCGCTGGTCAGACTGCCCGGCGAGGCGACGCGTGATCGGAATCTGGAGACGGCATTGTCGTTTCCGGCAGGGGCTCGCGCTGCGGACTACCGGTCGGTGCGCGTGCCGGGTGTCTCGATGTTCGTGGTGGTGACGCCTTCGACGCAGGCGCTCAGGAGCGGATGGCGCCGTCACGCCGTGCTGCTTGGCCTGATTGCGGCCACGTGCGCGGCAACGCTTATCGCAGGCTCATGGTTGCTCGTGGCGGCGATCCGCACACGTGCCAGCACGGCGGCGCAGCTCGTGAGCCTGTCCGTGACCGATGGTCTGACGGGGCTGAGTAACCGGCGCGCACTCGATGCCAAGCTCGCAAGCGAATGGCGGCACGCCAAGCGCGCCGATGGCCCGCTTTCCATCCTGTTCGTGGACATCGATCATTTCAAGCACTTCAACGACAAATATGGCCATTTGATCGGCGACGACGTATTGCGCGCCGTCGCGAAGAATATCGGGGGCCATACGCGCCGCGATACCGATATGGCCGCGCGATATGGCGGCGAGGAGTTCGCGGTGGTTCTGCCCGATACGGACGCCGCGAGTGCGGCTGCCATGGCCGAGCAAGTCCGCCGTGACGTCGAGCGTCTGCATATTGCGCACGTGGGCAGCACGACAGGCATCGTGACGGTCAGTGTCGGCGCGGCGACGGGCGTGGCGGGCGAGTGCGACAGCGCGCAGGCCGTGCTGAGGGCGGCCGACGAGCAGCTTTTCATCGCGAAACAGAGCGGCCGAAATCGTGTCAGCACCACCGTGCTACGCAAGTCGGAAGCCCCCGGTGAAGCGGTGGGTAAAGCGGAAGACGTCTCGTAACGGCGGCCCGAGACGCACACCACCGCGCTTACGGGGCCAGCATGGCGGCAAGCCGGAGCAGTTCGCCCTGTCGGTGGCAGCCGGTCTTGCGCAGAATGGCGGAGAGCTGCGTGCGCAGCGTGCTGGTGCCGAGACCCAGCACCTCACTGCATTCGCCGATGGTCAGTCCCGCGACCAGATGGTGGAAGAGACGGGCTTCGGCCTGGGTCAGCGAAAAATGCTGGCGCAGCGCGGTTTCGCTCGGCACATTGAAGATGCTTCGCCGCTCGATACGCACACCGACGGCAGCGCGCAGGCCGTGGTTCATTTGACTGCCCAGTGCGCGCAGCGTCATCCGATAGGCGTGTCCCCACGAATCGGGCAGCACCAGCGACACGGGTTCGCGACTGACGCTGACCTGTCGCAGGGCGGTCATCAACCGGCTCTGCCACTCGGGCTGGCGATGCATCAACCGGCGTTGCTTGAGCATGAGCTGGCTGTCATTGTTGCCCAGCAGGCCATCGAGTCCCGGCGCATACTCCAGCACCCATGCGTCGGGCGACGCAATAAGAAAGCCCTCGTGGGACGGATCGAGCATCTGGCTGAGCGCGCCGAGACTTGCCCGGGTAGCGGCACGTCGGGCCGTGAAGGCGGCAGCGAGCTGACGTTCGTACTCGGCAATGCGCGCCGCGTGGGCGAAGCTCGGCTCCACGATATGCGTGCGCTGAATGCTCAGGGCGGTCAGTGCGTCGTCGTCGTTGCAGATCACGACCCCCACCAACTGCTGGAGTTGGTAAGGCAGCATGAATTCATTCCAGAAGACGCGGTCGTTCGGTGACTCGTGCTTGAGCGCGATGGAGGAGTCGTACCAGGTGCCCGCCGGCGCGTCCCAGAAGCGGCGGGTCGAGTCGTCGTACTGGTAGTAAAGCTGCGCGTATTCCTCGATCAACCGGGCTTCGTGCCCGGCTTGCTCAACGAAGCGAACTGAGCGGCTCTGCTTGTCGTGGCACAGGAATGTGGCGGCGTCCGCGCCCAGAAATTCGCGCGCCGTCTGCACTACATCGAGCCAGTCTGCGTCCCCGGCGCCGACCGCCTGAACCGCCTCCGATGCGCGCCGAAAACTGACGTCGTCCGACATGGGATCCCCTCGTCTATCGCGATATTTCTCTTGAGCTTGAGGCTCGATTTTCGCGAAGTGTAACAGAACGGGCTGTCGAAATTGAGAGGGGCATCAACTGTGATTTGTACAGGCGACAACGCGTGCCGGCGCTGCGACAATACAGTCATGTCGGGACAGCGGCCGGCGATCGGAGGGAATCGACGCCAGCGCATCCCACGCTACATCAAACACGTCAAACGGGGTCATCATGCGCCATCACCAATTCATCGCTGCCTGCCTGTGCCTGACAGGCGCCATGATGTTCGGCCACGCGAGCGCGCAGTCGTATCTGGGGACAGGCGATCTTGGCAGCATTCGTCAGACAAATCAGTCACCGGCGTTGAGCCCGGCCGTGTCGGCAGTGGGGGGCCGGGCAAACAGCGTGACGGATGCGCAGAGCGCCAGTGCGACCATCAATCGCACGGCCAGCGAGCGGAACGGCCTGGCGACAGGGCCGAGCCAGCAGGAGCTGTCGGCGACGAAGAACGCACTCGATACGCGAAACCTCGAGCATCCGCGTCAGACCAGGTCGTTCGATAGTCTTCCCCGGCCGTCGCGGCCCGAGTAATTCCTGTTTCAGGGAAGGGCGCTTACTCCGCCATGGCGGGAATAGCGCCTTCCTGGAAAAGGATGCGCGGCGCGTCCATCGTGCCGTCCTCTTCGTCGACCAGCACCTCGTAGGCAGCGATACCCGCGAACCCGGAGGCCATCGATTGCGCAATGCGTACCGCACCGAACTCCGTGCTCGCCTGACGCAACTCGCCGGGTTGCAATACGCCGTCCTTGTTCTTGCGATAGGGCACGACGATGAACTTGGTGGATTTGGCGTCGCTCATGGTGTCACTCACGATGAAGTTGGATGGTTGGGAATGTAGCATGGGTACTGTATAAAAATACAGTATTTTCTGCGACGGAGATGATGCCTTTACATCGCATCGATACAGGGTTAGCACGAAGCGGTGCTGCTAAGTTGGGACGCCCGACAGGGGGATCGGTCAGCGATTCCGGTTCGCAGCGTCGCTCAGGGCAGCCAATCGATCTCGATGCTCGGGGCGCCGTCTGGCGGGGCTTCTGGCCCCAAACAACATCGCGTAATGCCTACATAACTAGGAAATGGTCGTATATTCCTGCGCCTCTTGATAGCCTGCCGGTCGACTCGCGACTTGCGACCAAAACTAAAAGCATTGAGAGCGTGGAATGAATGCAGGCAACCTGATTTCGGCAAACCGGCTACACGACGGCTTGGTCGTGTGGCTGGACAAGCAACACAACTGGGTAGACGACCTGACGCAGGCGCACGTGTTCGACGCGCAGGAACTCGACCAGGCTCAAGCGGCCGCGCAGGCGGCACAGGCTGCCAATCTGATCGTCGATCCCGTGCCGCGTCCTGCGGAAGTGGGCGATGGCGGCCCCGTCCCGGTGGATTTCCGTGAGCAACTGCGCTCGCGCGGCCCGTCGGTGCGCGAAGACCTCGGCAAGCAGGCCGCAGAAGACACGGTGCAAGCGGCCCTGGCCCATGCGCCCGCGCTGAGCGTGGCGCCGGAGCATGCGGGCATCTATCGCTATGATCCGTCCGAGCGCGAATTCCTCAAGGACCGTGCGCAGGAGTTCGGTCAGCAGGTGGCCCGGCGTCTGAGCGGCGAACTCAGCGAAGACGCGTTCAAGGTCTATCGCCTCATGAACGGTCTGTATCTGCAATTGCACGGCTACATGCTGCGCGTTGCCATTCCGTACGGAACGCTGAGCGCGATCCAGTTGCGTCAGCTCGCCTACGTGGCGAACCGCTTCGATAAGGGCTACGGCCATTTCACGACGCGCCAGAACCTGCAGTTCAATTGGCCGACGCTCACGGACTCGCCCGAGATCCTGTCGAAGCTCGCCGATGTCGACCTGCACGCCATTCAGACGAGCGGCAACTGCATTCGCAACGTGACGACCGATCAATTCGCCGGTGCGGCGAAGGACGAGGTCGTTGACCCGCGCGTGTACGCCGAAATCCTGCGTCAATGGTCGACGGACCATCCCGAATTCACGTATCTGCCGCGCAAGTTCAAGATCGCGATCACCGGCGGTCAGACCGACCGTGCTGCCGTACGCTTTCACGACATCGGCATTCTCGCGCGCACGAACGAGCGCGGTGAAGTGGGCTTCCAGATTTACGCAGGCGGCGGCCTGGGACGTACGCCGATCGTTGGCACCCTGGTGCGCGAGTGGCTGCCCGAGGCTGACCTGCTGCGCTTCGTCGAAGCCATTCTGCGCGTGTACAACGCGCTGGGTCGTCGCGACAACATCTACAAGGCGCGCATCAAGATCCTCATCAAGGAGATGCAACCGGCGAAGTTCATCGAGATGATCGAGGAAGAGTTCGCGCGCATCGCTCTCACGCATCGTCCGCTTTGCGACGAAGTCGTCGCGGCGATTCGCGATCGTTTCATCGTGCCCGAATTCGAAACGTTGCCCGAGGCCTCGACCGAGTTCGCGCAAGCCTACGAGCGCGACATCGAATTCCGCCGTTGGGTCGACACCTGCACCCACGAGCACAAGGTGCCCGGCTATATCAGCGCGGTCGTGTCGCTCAAGCCGGCGAGCGGCATTCCGGGCGATGCCAGCTCGAAGGAAATGCTGCTGCTAGCCGATCTCGCCGAGCGCTATTCGTTCAATGAGCTACGCGTGACGCACGAGCAGAATCTGGTGCTGCCGCACGTCAAACGCGACGAACTGCACGCGCTGTGGTCGCACCTGAAGGAGGCCGGTTTGGCTACGCCCAACATTGGCCTGATTTCCGACGCGATTGCTTGCCCGGGGCTGGATTACTGCGCGCTTGCCAACGCACGCTCGGTGCCGGTGGCGCAACGCATTGCGCTGCGCTTCACGGAAGAGCAGCAGCGCAATATCGGGCCGGTGACGCTGAACGTGTCGGGCTGCATCAACGCTTGCGCGCATCACCACGTCGCTCACATCGGCATTCTTGGTGTTGACAAGGCGGGCAAGGAAAACTATCAGATCACGCTGGGCGGATCGGCCGATGAGAACGCCGCCGTTGGCAAGATTCTCGGCCCGGGCGTTACCTATGAAGACGTGCCGCAGGTGATCGAGAACATTCTCGAGCGCTATCTCTCGTTGCGTAACGAAGGCGAGCGCTTCATCGATACGCTCGGACGCGTTGGCGCGGAAGAATTCAAGGGAGCTTTGCATGTTGATTGATCGAAACGGACTGCCTGCCGCAGACGTCTGGACTTATCGCGGCGCGGACGAGCCGGTCACTACATCGTTGGGCAGCAAGGATGTGTTGCCGCTCGACGCCTGGCTGGCCGCGAAGGAGCAGGGCTCGGCCCCGGCAGGTATTCGGGTGCAGGGGCACGACGATCCTGAGCGCATTGCCGCGCTCTTGCCGCAGCTCGAACTCATCGTGATCGAGTTTCCGAAGTCGCGCGATGGGCGCGGTTTCACGCTGGCGAAATTCCTGCGCGAGAAGTGGCATTTCGAAGGGAGCATTCGTGCAGCGGGCCCGTTGTTGCCGGATCAACTGGCGATGTTGTGGGCCTGCGGCTTCGACAGCTTGCTCTCACCCTCGGATGTGCCGACCACGCGCTGGCATGAGGCGGCGCTGGCCGCGGCCGGTCGCGCCAAGCGTCCGCGCACGCTGCTCGAACGTCTGACGGCCTGATCGCCTGATCCGCTGCTGATCGTTTGATTCTGCGACCGGAGTCTTCCGGTCGCTTCCCTCCCGCTCCCCCTCGCTTCCGTCCAACTTCTCTGTGCACTCCTTCGCAGTTTCCCCGCATGCGCTGTCGCGGTACGTCTGCCGGCAATCTTTCTCGCGTGGTGTCTCTCATCCGAAGCTGATCGCATTCCCGGGCGTGCTCCGCCTCGCCGTTGACCGTGGCATGTGCACGTACCACCCGTCGGGCCGAATACATCGATTGCCGCGAAAGTAAATGTCGTCTTGCGGCATTCAGGGCGGTGTTCAGGTTGATGGCGCGTTGAAACCCAGCGACATATTGGTTGGTGGATACTGCGGCGACGGCGAAATTCCCGACGCATCCCGGAATAGTTCGGGCGCTCACGCCGTTCTTGGAAGAAGACCGAACCCGTGCGCGCCACGTCGGCAATCAGGGGAAGGCGCGTTTTACTCAGCAAGAAGATGAACAAGGCAAGACGACGCCTGGCACTGTTTTGGTGCCGACTGGCGACATTGATGTTGGCCGTATATGGACAGGCGGCTTTTTCTCACGATGTCCAGGTGTATGACAACACGGGCGCGCCGCTGGGGGATGCCGTTGTCTATTTCACCCCCGAAGATGGCCACGTGCCCGTCACCCGGCCCACGGCGGCTAGCATCGTGCAGCAGCACAAGATGTTCATGCCGCTGGTCACGGTGGTGCAAAAAGGCGCGTCGGTCGATTTCCCGAATCGCGACGACATTGCGCACGATGTGTATTCGCTCTCGGAGGCCAAGCGCTTCGAGTTGAAGCTCTATCGCGGTGGCTCGAAGCAGGTGGTGTTCGACAAGCCGGGCGTGGTAACGATCGGCTGCAACATTCACGACATGATGATCGCGTACGTGGTCGTCGTCGACACCCCTTACTTTGCGAAAACCGGCCCGAACGGCCGCGGTGCACTGCCGAGCCTGCCGGCTGGCCGCTATCGGGTGGCGATCTGGCATCCGCGTCTGGGCAACACGCCCGAGACCGTGATTCGAAGCTTTACGCTGCCCGCTGCTAAGTCGACGGCACCGGGTCGGCCGATCGAAATCACCCTACCGTCGCGCGGGGCCTGACGCATGTCGTTCTTCCCCGGCTTTCGCGGCAAATGGGCGGGCCTTGGGTGGTATCGCTTGCGCACGAAGATCACACTGGTGTTCGTCGCGCTGATCCTCACGGTGCTGGCGGTCATGCAGATGACGACGAGCCGGGCGCTCAACGATGCGTCGTCGGCGCAAGTGGAAGAGCAATTGGCCGTCGGCCAGCGTGTTTTCTGCCGGGCGCTTCAGACCAAGGCCGATGAGCTGACGAAAGTCGCACAGGTTGTCACGGCCGATTTTGGTTTTCGTGAAGCGGTGGCATTGCACGACCCTGTGACGATGCACTCTGCACTCGAAAACGTTCGGGAGCGGGTGCATGCCGACGTGGCGTTGCTCGTCGACCTTAACGGGGCGGTGATCGCGGACTCGCGGGTTGCCGGGGCGAGTGACGGCATGGGCGGACCGATGCTTCCCGGCACCTCGGGTAGCAGGCTGCATGCCAATGCCGGCGCCTCAGTCGCGGTGATCGGCATGCTCAACGGGCGCGCCTATGAGTTGGTCAGCGTGCCGGTCAAGGCGCCGCTGATTATCGGTTGGGTCACGATGGGCTTTTCGCTTGATGACGCCTTCACGCGCGACATGCACGAATTGTCCGGTCTGGAAGTGTCGCTGGTGCACCGGGGGACATCGGGCCGGTGGGAGATAGTGGCGAGTTCGCTATCGGGGACGAATCTCACGGAATTGCAAACCGCGTTGGCGAGTGACGTATTGCACGTAGCGGACGGGTCGGCAACGGCGCGCATCCGAGGCTATGCGGTCAGGGTGGTCGGACTCTCGGGGCCGAATGCGCCGGTCGCTGCGGTGTTGCAGCGCTCATTGACCGAAGCGGCGGGGCCGTTCCGTCAATTGCGCTCGACGTTGCTTCTGCTGACGTTGGGCGGCATTGTGATTTCGGTGCTGGGTGCGGCGTTGATCGCGCGAAGCGTGACGCGACCGCTCGCGGCATTCGTCGATCTGGCCGGCCGGATCGGAAAGGGCGATTACGCAGCGCAGATCGATGCGCGGCGTCGAGACGAAACCGGCGATCTTGCGCGGGCGTTCGATCTGATGCGTAACGCCATCGCCCAGCGTGAGGAGCGCATTACCGAACTGGCGTATATCGACACGCTGACCGGCTTGCCGAATCGTGCGGCGTTCAGTGAAGCGATGGCGTTGGCGATCACGGATGCTTACCGTGGCGGGCTGCCGTTCGCAGTCATCCTGATGGACATGGATCGTTTCAAGGATGTCAACGACACGTTGGGTCACCACGTCGGCGATCACCTGCTGTGGGAGGCTGGGCACCGGTTGAGCACAGGCTTGCAGGGTACCGGGTACATGGTCGCGCGGCTTGGGGGCGACGAATTCGCGATTCTTATTCGGGATGGCGATCAGGCGATGGCGCAGCAATGCGCGAATCGGCTGGCCAGCGCTTTGGATGTCCCTATCGTGGTCGACGGGCAGACGGTCGACGTCGGGGCGAGCTTCGGCATTGCCGTCTATCCGGATCATGGTTCGGACATGCATACGCTATTGCGGCGTGCCGACCTGGCGATGTATGTGGCGAAGCGTTCGAACGTTGGCGTGGCGGTCTACGAGCCGGACGCAGAGAGCCGCGACCGGGACCGCCTGTCGTTGATGAGTGATTTGCGGCATGCCATCGAGCATGGTGGGCTGTATCTCTACTACCAGCCGCAGATCGACCTGTCCGATGGCAAGGCAGTACGGGTCGAGGCACTGGTGCGCTGGCAGCATCCGAAGCGCGGCATCGTGCCGCCGGGCGACTTCATCCCGTTCGCGGAGCAGACCGGCTTCATTCGCGTGATTTCGCGCTGGGTGGCGTCCGAGGCAATCGCGACGTGTGCCGAGTGGCATGCGCGGGGTTTGACGTTGGGAATGTCGATCAACCTGTCGGCCCGCGATCTGCTGGACGTCGAATTGCCTGACTATCTGAAGGAAGTGCTCGACAGCCATGCGTTGGCCCCGCATTGGCTGTGCGTGGAGATTACCGAGAGTGCGCTGATGGACGATCCCGAGCAGGCGTTGATTACGATGAACCGCTTGCATCGGATGGGCGTGCGGATTGCGATTGACGATTTCGGTACGGGGTATTCGTCGTTGTCGTATCTGAAGCGGATGCCGGTCGAAGAGATCAAGATCGACCGGTCGTTCGTCAAGGGCATGGCGCACGAGCATAACGACACGCTGATCGTGCGCTCGACGATCGCACTCGGACATAGCATGGGCATTCGTATCGTTGCCGAAGGCATCGAGGATGCCGTGACGCTGGCAAAGCTCCGCACCCTGGGGTGCGATTTCGCACAGGGGTACTTCCTGAGCAAGCCGTTGCCGGAAGCGGAATTGCCGACGTGGGCGGGGGAGTGGGCGACGAACGCGTCGATCTGCTGACAACGGCGCCCCCTAACCAACGATGAACACAGTTCCATCAGGTACCGCATAAATCACCAGGCCATAAGCGCCGACTTTCAGAGCACACATCCGCGCCGAAGCAAAATCTGCATAGCGTGCGATGTGGGAAGCGCGTTTGGGATTGCCGAACAGGGGGCTTCCATCCGCTGCTCCCTGTGCTTTTGTGACAAAGGCACCCTTGGCGCCTTGCCATACGGCAAATCCTGTAAATGCCACTTGACCCGGTGGGCGTACCACACCGGGTTTTACACCTGCGTTGCCTCGCCCTTTGCTTTTTCCTGGGTCTTTTCTGATTTTTTTCGCCCAACCCACGACGTTTTCATAGTTCTCTTGCCTCGGCATGAGAACTCCATTTCTGGTGTTGGCGGCCGACGACGCTCGGGGAGGGTCTGTCTGGCGTAGCGGCGCAAGCCGGGGGGATCGTGACTGCGTGCCGCTTCGTTTGCGCTTGGTCCGCGGCACAAGCCGCACCGGTTCGGCCCGGCTGTTTCGACGATTTCTCGACATACGCGAAATTATTCCCCGAGTGTTTCATGTGAGCATCCGTGCTAACCCCTGAAGTCAGGCACGTACGGGAAAGTGACTTATTTCCCGGTCAATCAAACTCGCCGCGCTCACGATGAAAACCGACAGCAACCTCATTAGCCTGATAGAGAATTTCCCGGTCTCGGCGAGCTTGAAAGAATCCGATACCGGGAGATACGTGATCAACAACGTTCACAATCTCAGACAGTTTGGGATTCGGGATTGGAGGGACATCGCGGGATTGAGAATTCAAGACATCGCGTTTCCCACAACGGAATGGGGGAAGCAGTACGCGAGATCGGTGGAGAGGCTCGATATCGCCGCCCGGGAAACGAGATCCCCGGTGAGTGCGCGGCATCGCTTCATCGATAGTGGCGGGGGCGTCCAAATGGAGGAGGCAACGAAATTCCCGATATTTGGATTCAACGGGAAGGTACTAGCCATCGTCAGCTATCGCCACGACGTGACACGGACACTTCCCCCAATCCGCATTTATCAGCTCTACCGCTATTTCTATTCTGCGGCCGACGCCATCCAGCGATCGCTGGTTTTCTTCTGCGTCGATACCCATTTCCTGTTCTTGCCGACTGAAGCACAAATTTACGCATTTCTGCTCAGAGCGGAACGCTACTCCAATAAGGAGATCGGCAGATTCATGGGGATATCCGACAGAACCGTCGAGTGTCATTGCGCCGCGCTACGGAACAAGATTGTGGGCGGCGATCTGTCGCATACCTTACGTATCCTCAGGAAAAAGATGCTATGCGACGAAAATTCAATCCAATACTGAAAATCGCATTAACGGCAAATACGATCGAGTGGTTTGAGTTCTCGCTGACCGCCTTCATGGCATTGGAAATTGGTCGACTCTTCTTTCCGGCGGCTAGTGACAAGAGCGCACTGATGTTGAGTTTTCTCGTGTTCGCGAGCAGTTACCTGGCCCGCCCGTTGGGCAGCATTTTTTTCGGAATGATGGGGAATCGGCGCGGTACGGGATCGGCGCTGAAACTAAGTTTGCTGGGGATGGCGATTCCGGCGTTGCTGATCGCGTTTTTGCCGACGTATCAGACTGCGGGGTATGTGGCGACCGCCATGTTGCTGCTGCTGAAGGTGGTGCAGGGTTTTTGCGCAGGCGGGGAGACGCCGCTAAGTGGCTACTACGTCTCGTTGACTGTGAACGACAGGAATCGGGGGGGGTACTGCGCTCTGGTTGCCGGTAGTGGTTTTATTGGCATGTTGCAGGCGTCTGGAACGATCTTCGCGCTGCCGTACGTCGCCAGTTGGTTGCAGTTGTCGGATTCACCCATCGCCGACTACGTGCCTGACACGTGGAGATGGCCATTCCTGCTTTGCATCCCGTTGTCGATTCTGGTCTATTTCTTGCGCTCATCGATCGCCGTCGATCGAAAGTCGCAGGTGCCGGTCGCTTCCCGTTCGCGCTCTGCAACGCCGCTGGTGCAAGGCTTCGTCCTCGTTGCATTTATGGAGATCGCTCTCTATGCGTTGTTCGTGTGGATGCCAAGCTATTTGCATAGCTATCTCGGCATAGCCAGCGCGGATGCTCGCTTGTCAAACGTGGTGGCGCTTCTGATCCTGTTCGTTTCGATCGTAGCCTCAGGTTACGTCGCACGCTTCATCGACGCCTCAACCCTCGCCCTCGCCGGTATCGTTGCACTGGGAGTTAGTCTCTACCCGCTGTTCTACGTTTTGCAGCAGGGCGATTTCGCGACGCTGGTGGCTGTGCAGGCTGCCTTTGGCATCATGGCCGGATGCCTGGTCGGGGTGATTTTTGTCGTGTTGCCTGATCTGTTCAAGCGTAGTTGGGGCAACTTCGGCATGGCCGTGACTTACTCGTTTGCGGTGGCTCTCTTCGGTGGGACGGCCCCAGTCGTGTGCGCTTATTTGATCGACGTGACGGGCCTTTTGACCGCACCGGCGATCTACATCGCGGCAAGCGCCTTGCTGGCGGCGCCGGTGGCCTATAGTGTCGCTCGTGCGAATCGTCGCCAAGTGAGCCATCCGCTTCCGTCTTCAGGTACTGATGGCCTCTATGTGCCTGGAACCGGACGCTGAATCTGATGGAGCAGCGCACGCGATTCCCGCGCACTTATCTGATCACCCCTGAGCCGTCTCGCAACGAGCCGCTGGACGTGTTTATCGAGCAGTTGGATTGCGCCTTGAGGGCGGGTGTTCGTTTGGTTCAGCTACGCGCCAAGACCGTGACGCCAGCACAATATGCCTGGTTGGCAGAGAGAGCGTTGACGTGTTGCCGACGCTACGATGCGCGGTTGCTGCTGAATGCGCCGATCGACGTGGCCGAGGCGTTGCCGGCCGACGGCATACACCTCACGAGCACGCGCTTGATGGCGTGCACGTGCCGACCGCTGGCTTACGGGCAATGGGTTAGCGCGGCGTGTCACGACGAGCAACAAGTCAGACACGCTAGCGCGATAGGGGTGGACCTGCTGACCATTTCACCGGTGCTTCCGACGGCAACCCACACCACGGCAGTCCCTCTCGGCTGGTCACGATTACGGGAACTGGTGGCGTTGACGTCAGTTCCCGTCTACGCCCTGGGCGGCATGTCGCCCGACACCCTGGTGCAGGCTCGTGACGCCGGGGCGCACGGCATTGCCGCAATTCGTGCGTTGTGGGGCGGGGTGGTCGAGCGCTCGTGATTGACGCGTTCAAGAATCACCGCGCGGATTTGTCGCCACGCCGTTGATATACATGAGGATGCCCTTCAGGGGCACGCAACGAAAAAACCCGCACAGCCAAAGACTGTGCGGGTTCAATTCTTGGTCGGGGCGAGAGGATTTGAACCTCCGACCACCTGCACCCCATGCAGGTACGCTACCAGGCTGCGCTACGCCCCGTGAGTCATGCGTCGTTTAGATGCATTGCTCGAAAGCAGGCGATTATAGCAGAGCTTTTTGCGAGAAAGGAAGTGCCTATGCGCGTTGGCCGCATATTTTTTTGCATCCTGCGCAAACGGCACGGCGTCCACGACAGGCGATACCCCATGATGGTTATTCCGGATGTCGGATTCGGAGGGCCTCACGATAATGGAATTCTGCCTAAATCCTGCCCGTCGGGGCTCGGAGTCAAGCGATGCCGCAAATCCTGGGGTTCGAGGCCGCGCGCGATCTTCTTCTCGCACAGCGTGCCCACTACGACGTGGCGTATCGTGATTTTCGCTGGCCGGTTCTCTCCCGCTTCAACTGGGCGCTCGATTTCTTCGACCCGCATGCCCAAGGCAACGATCAGCCCGCCCTCTGGGTCGTAGAAGAAGACGGTCGCGAGACACGTCTGTCTTTCGCCGAGATGTCCTCTCGCTCCAACCGCGTCGCCAATTACCTGCGCGAACAAGGTGTGTCGCGCGGTGATCGAGTGCTGCTCATGTTGCCCAATCAGGTCGAGCTCTGGGATCTCATGCTTGCCTGTATGAAGCTAGGTGCCGTCATGATTCCCGCCACGACCCTGCTCGCCGCGGGCGATCTCACCGATCGGCTCGAGCGCGGCCATGTGCGTCACGTTGTCACCACGGCGCGCGACGCTCTCAAATTCGTCACCCTGCCCGGCGACTATGGGCGCATCGCCGTCGGTGACCACCCGCCCGACGGGTGGATGCCGCTCGCGCCCGCCTACGACAGCTCGGATCAATTCACGCCGGAGGGCACCACACTCGCGACCGATCCGCTGCTGCTGTACTTCACGTCCGGCACCACGTCGCGCCCGAAGCTCGTGTTGCACACGCATCAGAGCTACCCCGTCGGCCATCTCGCCACGATGTATTGGCTCGGCCTGCAGCCGGGCGACATCCACTGGAATATCAGCTCGCCCGGTTGGGCGAAGCACGCGTGGAGCTGTTTCTTCGCGCCGTGGAATGCGGGCGCGACCATCTTCATCTACAACTTCTCGCGCTTTGACGCGCGTGCCGCGCTGGAAACGGCGGTACGCTGCGGCGTCACCACGTTGTGTGCCCCGCCCACCGTCTGGCGCATGATGATTCAGGAAGATCTCGCAAGCCACGCGGTGAAGTTCCGCGAACTTATTGGGGCGGGCGAGCCGCTTAATCCCGAAGTGATCGATCAGGTGAGACGCGCCTGGAACATCACGATTCGCGACGGCTACGGCCAGACCGAAACCTGCTGTCAGATCGGTAACTCGCCGGGGCAACCAGTGAAGGCGGGAGCGATGGGGCGTCCGATGCCGGGGTACCGTGTCGTGCTGCTCGATCACGACGGTGCCGAAGCCGACGAAGGAGAAATCGCGCTTGTTCTCTCATCACGTCCGACCGGCCTGATGCAAGGGTACGAAGACGACAGCGAGAAGACCGCCGACGCCATGCGTGACGGTTATTACCACACGGGCGATGTTGCCATGCGCGATGATCGCGGCTACTTCACCTATGTCGGACGCGCGGATGATGTCTTCAAGGCGTCGGACTATCGCATCAGTCCGTTCGAGCTGGAAAGCGAACTGATCAAACATCCGGCCGTCGCCGAGGCCGGCGTGGTGCCCAGTCCCGATCCGGTGCGACTCGCCGTGCCGAAAGCATTCATCACTCTGCGCGCCGGCTTTCACGCCGACGACACGCTCGCACTCGATATCCTGCGCTTCTGTCGCGATCACCTCGCGCCGTACAAGCGCATCCGGCGGATCGAATTTTGCGATCTCCCGAAAACGATTTCCGGCAAGATTCGCCGCGTCGAACTGCGACGCACGGAGGAGGGACGTGACCTGCAAAGCCGTCGTGAGATGGAGTTCTGGGACGTCGATTTCGCCGATCTGAAGTGACACCGTCTGGCGGGCTGCGGCGGCGTGCGTATTGCGTTGCTGCGCCGCCACTCCCTCGCACCGCCGCACTCATCGCATGTGCTGAATCACCAGTTCCGCCCCGAGCATCGCAAGCCCCACGAAGAAGCAGCGGCGGAACACCGTGGCACTGACGCGTTCTCGCACCCACTGACCGAAGAACATCCCGCCCAACGCGGGAGCGAGCGCCAGCAGGGATATGCCGATCGCATGGCCGTGGAAGATGCCGTCACGCGCCAGACCGGCCGCAAGGGCAATCGTCGACACCGTGAACGAGAGACCAAGCGCCTGCACCAGATCGTCCTTCTCAAGATCGAGCGCTTGCAGGAACGGCACGGCGGGTATGACGAACACGCCGGTTGCCGCCGTTACCAATCCGGTAACAACACCAATGACACCGCCAAGCGCACTGACCCACGCGCCGGGCCAATGTTTCGGCACATGCAGGCGAACCGCCGCAAGTCCCAGCGCGGCATAGGCGAGCAGTGCCACGCCCAGTGCCATCCCGGCGAAATCGCCGCCATGGGCGAGCCATCCACCGCCCGCCCATGTGCCGACGCAGATGCCGATCAACATCGGCCAAAGCCGTTTCGCCAGCGCGGCAAAGCGCGGGCCCGCCAGCAATTGCCAGACATTCGTCACCAGCGACGGCACGATGAGGAGTGCTGCGGCTTCCGCCGTGGGCATCGCCAGTCCGAGCAGTCCGACGGCCACCGTCGGCAGCCCCAGCCCGATCACGCCTTTGACGAAGCCGGCGAGCAGGAAGGTCACAAGCCCCAGCGAGAGCAGGGGGATGAGGTGGGTCACATATTGAGTATTCATCATGACGCCAGTATCGACGGGCAGCGCCGGGCCGCCAATGCGGCTTTCGCGCAGGCGGACTCAGGCTGACGCTGAGGCTGCGTCGGCAGAGCCTTTCTCCGCAGCCGGCTGCCTCCCTGTCGGCGCCAGTTCCAGCCCTTTGGGCGTCAAGGTCAATGCCTCCGATGATCGCCATTCATCGTGCATTCAGGCGCGTTCATCGCTTAACTCTCGCCAGTCGTACGGTACGTCGGGGCTGCCTCGCCGGATTGAAGTGGCGTCCGACGCGTTTGGGCGTTTTCAGTTATGCTCAGGCCAAATTCGCGCCGTGCCGCGCATCGAGCGCGTCCCCCGGAGTTCCGACTCTGGCGGTCGTGCCGCTGCCATCGGCACCCCGTAGACCCCCGTACGCCGCCGAACTCGCACCGGTCATGGCCCTCGCGCCATGAAGGGTATCGGCGACGAAAGCATGCCAAAGCATTGCGCTAGTCCAGAGGGATGGAAGTTGGAAAACCAGAATCGTCAACACGAACAAACCGCTCACACCGGACAGCCCGCCGCGCACGCGTTGCTTGACCGGCGCCTGGCACTCATCATGCAACCCGCTCACCGCGCGCTGCTCGGTGAAGGCCTGTCCGGCATCGAACGTGAAACGCTGCGCGTCGAAGACAACGGTGCGCTCGCCCTCACGCCGCATCCGCGCGCGCTCGGCTCGGCACTGACCAACGAAGAAATCACGACCGATTACTCCGAATCGCTGCTTGAGTTCATCACGCCGCCGCAGCGCGACGCGGCCGATGTCATCGCACGCCTCGACGAAATCCATCAGTTCGCTTATCGCAAGCTCGGTACGGAGCTGCTGTGGAGCGACTCGATGCCGCCCGCACTGCCGCCGGAAGAGGTGATTCCTATCGCCGATTACGGTACGTCGCACATCGGCATGCTCAAGCATGTCTACCGCCGCGGTCTCGCCCTGCGTTATGGCAAACCAATGCAATGCATCGCCGGCATTCACTACAACTTCTCGCTGGCCGAGCCGGTGTGGGAACTGTTGCGCGAAAGCGAAGGCGTTGACGAATCGGCGCGCGACTACCAGTCGGCGCGTTACGTCGCGCTGATCCGCAATTTCCGCCGCTACAGCTGGCTGCTGATGTATCTGTTCGGCGCGTCGCCGGTGCTGCACGCAGAATTCCTGCGCGGTCGCCAGCACGGGCTCGAGTCGTTCGACGAAGGCACGCTTGGCCTGCCGTACGCGACCAGCCTGCGTATGAGTGATCTGGGCTACCAGAACAGTGCGCAGTCCGAAGTCTCGCCGTGCTACGACTGTCTGCCCAGCTACATCGATGCGCTCACGCAAGCCGTGAGCCAGCCGCATCCGGCTTACGAAGCGCTCGGCACCAAACGCGACGGCGAGTGGATTCAGCTCTCGACCAACCTGCTGCAAATCGAGAACGAGTTCTACGCAACGATTCGTCCCAAGCGGGTGACATACAGTGGCGAGCGCCCGGTGCAGGCGCTCGCGCGTCGCGGGGTGCAGTACGTTGAAGTCCGCTGCATCGATATCGATCCTTACCAGCCGACGGGTATCGACGTCGATACGGCACGCTTCATCGACGCCTTCCTGCTGTTCTGCGCGTTCGAAGACAGTCCGTCGTGCTCAAGCGCGGAGAACGTGGAGAATCGCGACAACTTCGCTCACGTCGTCAAGGAAGGCCGCAAGCCGGGCCTCGTGCTGCATCGCGGTGGCGAAGCGATCACGTTGTTCGACTGGGCCGAGGAACTCCTCGATCGCGTCGACCGCACGGCGGCAGCCTACGACGCGCAGCGTGGCGGCGCGCATTACGCGCATACGATGTCGCTTCAGCGCGCGAAGGTGCAGGATGTGTCGCTCACACCGTCTGCTCGTGTGATGGCCTCGCTTGAGCCGCTGCGCGGCACGAAGGGCGGTGCATTCCAGGCGTTCGCGCTCGAGCAGAGCAAGCGCCATGCGCAGACGCTGCGCGACGCGCCGCTCGAGGCACGCATCGTCGAGCACTTCGAGACGCTGGCCCGCAAGTCGCTCGACACGCAGGCCGAACTCGAACGCACCCAGGTTGGCGACTTCGACGCGTTCGTCGCAGCCTACCGTGCCGGGACACTCGGCACTGTTAGCGTCTGACAAGCACCGCGTCGCTCAATGAAGAAAGCGCCTCTCGAGGCGCTTTTTTAATGGACGTGACGCGCACGGTACGCGTCGACATCGCACGGTATCTTCGGTTACGCCAACACGCCCAACTGCCAGGCGAAGAAGACGGCGAGTCCCGCACCGATGGTGAGCAACTGGTGACGCGTTGCCGCGCACACGGCAATCGCCACGAGGGCGGCGACGAGTTGGGGATTGCGCCACGTCAGCTCGAGACCGGTGCCATGCGGCGCGAGCGTCATCGGCACGATGATTGCCGTGAGCACCGTCACGGGGACGAACGACAGCGCCTCGCGCAGCCATTCGGGAAACCGCACGCGATCGCCCAACACGAAGATGCCCGCCTTGACGGCGAACGTCACCGTCGCCATGCCGAGAATTGCCAGCACGTAGTTCATTGCGCCCTCCCTGTGGAGGTTTCCTGCGAGCGCAGGCCGGTGCGGTCATCCGGGGTGTTCGCGCCCAGTCCGTCATCTCGTTTTGCGCCGGGCGACGAACGCCCACCGTTGCGGCGTTTGGCATGCAACGCCAGCATGCCGGCCGCAATCCCGAGGGCTACGGCGACGAGTAGACCGAGCTTGTAGGGCAAGCCGTGGCACAGGTAGGCGCTCGCACCGGCAACGATCGTCGCGACGGCCCACGGCAGGCGGGCCATCTGCGGCACGATGATCGCGATGAACGTGGCGACCATGGCGAAGTCAAGACCGAGCGTCTGCAAGCGCGGGAAGGCGGCACCGAACAACAGGCCGGCGAGCGTCCACACCTGCCAGTTGAGGTACATGGACAGCCCGGAGCCGAAGAAGTACCAGTGGCCCATGGGGTCATCGGGGTGACGATGGAAATGACTGCTGGTCACGGCAAACGTCTCGTCTGTGAGCAGGAACCCCAGCAATGCGCGCCAGCGAAGATTCAGATGCCTGACATGCGGCAGCAGGTTCGCGGCATACAGCATGTGACGCAGATTGACGATGAGCGTTGTGGCCCACAGCACGACGTACCCCACGCCGGTCGCGAACAGACCCGCCGCGATGAACTGGCTGGACCCGGCGAACACCGCGAGCGACATGAGTTGCCCGTGCCATGTCGCCAGCGGCGTGGTAGCGACGAGCGCGCCGAAGATCAGGCCGAACGGGGCGGCACCGACGATCATCGGCAAGGTATCTCGGGCACCTGCGACAAAGCTTGCCGAGCGGGACGGAACCGGCATGGTTGGGGCTTTCCTGAGCGGGGAAGTCTGAAGACGGATACCGCGAGCATAGCGCCTGCGCCGCACCGCAGGCTTGTACGTTCTTGCGCTCGCGACGAGGGGAGGAGGGAGGAGGGAGGAGGGAGGAGGGAGGAGGGAGGAGGGGCGTCTGCGGAGATAAGAAAACGGCCACCCGACGGGTGGCCGTGCGTTACCTCGTGGACCTCGTCACGCCCGAGGTCACGGATGCTTGAACATATCCAGAATGCGCGCCTTCTCGCTGGCATCGACACCGCCCGGCGACGGGGGCTGCCCAGCCGCTGGCGGCGGGGCGGCAGGCGACGGCGAGTTGTTGCCGAAGAACGGCAGCGAGAAGCCGCCGCTGTTGTCGTCGATACCGATGTTGGCGACAAAGCCGTTGCCCGGCAATTTGTCGGTCTCGTAAAGCTCGCCGTTCACGACGCTGATCCCTTCGGGCATCGCCATTTGCTGCTGCGGCACGCCATTGAGGGCTACGCCCATGTACTTCGTCCACACCGGCAACGCCAGTTGGGCGCCGAACTCACGGCTGCCGAGCGTTTTGGGCTGGTCGAAGCCGATCCATACCACCGCAACGAGCGAATGCTGATAGCCCGCGAACCAGCCGTCGAGCGCGTCGTTGGTCGTGCCGGTTTTGCCCGCCAGGTCAGTGCGCTTGAGGACGTTCGTGCCCGAGCCCGTTCCGCGTTGCGCCACCGTCTGCAGCAAACTGTTCATGATGAACGCGTTCGGCGCAGAAATCGCGCGGGCCGCGTTCACTCCTGCGACTACCGGCGTGGCCTTGTTCAGCACGTTGCCGCGCGCGTCGCGGATCTCGCTGATCAGATACGGCGCGACGCGATAGCCGCCGTTGGCGAACACCGCGTAGGCACCGGCCAATTGCAGTGGTGTCGTCTGCCCGGCGCCCAGGGCCATGGGCAGATACGGCGGCACCTTGTCGGCGTCGAAACCGAAGCGGGTAGCGTAATCCTGCGTGTATTGCGTGCCCGCGAATTGCAGCAGACGGATCGCCACGAGGTTCTTCGAGCGTTGCAGGCCTTCGCGTACGGTCATCGGGCCGCTGAAGGCGTCGTCGTCATGCGGGTCCCATGCCTGACCGCCCGTCTGCGCGGGCGGCAGGTTGAGCGGGCCGTCGAGCACCATCGTCGCCGGGCTCACGCCTTTCTCGATGGCCGCCGAGTACACGACAGGCTTGAAGGTCGAACCCGGTTGACGCCATGCCTGCGTCGCACGATTGAACTTGCTCTGGTTGAAGTCGAAGCCACCGACCAGTGCGCGGATGGCGCCGTCGTCCGGCGCGAGCGAGACGAGCGAGCCTTGCACTTCCGGCAATTGCACGATGCGCCACTTGCCGCGCGGGTCTTTCATCACGCGGATGATGGAGCCCGGACGAATGCGCACCTTCTCGCTGGCCTTGGCCGAGAGCGCCGACGCGGCAAAGCCGATACCGTCACCGTTGACGGTCACTGCATCTCCCGAGAGCGGGATTGCCGTGACCTGCGATGAGCTGGCGGCCACCACGACTGCCGCGATCAGATCGCCATTGTCAGGATGCTCGAGCAACGTGTCTTCGATCAGTTGCTGACGATCGGGCATTGCGGCAGGCAGTTCTACGAAGCCCTCCGGTCCGCGATAGGCATGACGGCGCTCGTAGTCGAGCACACCCATGCGCACCGCTTCGTACGCGGCCTGCTGCTTCTTCGAGTCGAGCGTCGTGATGACGGTCAGACCGCGCGTGTAGGTGTCGTCCTTGTACTCGTCATACACGGCTTGGCGCACCATTTCGGCGACATACTCGGCATGCACGTTGTATTCATTGCCGGACGTGCGGGTACGGATCGGTTCGTGCAGGGCGTCTTCGTACTGGTTGCGCGAGATGTAGCCCAGATCGAGCATGCGCTTGAGAATGTATTCCTGCCGGATCTTCGCGCGCTTCGGATTGACGATCGGGTTGTAAGCCGACGGTGCCTTGGGCAGTCCGGCGAGCATCGCCGCCTCGCCGAGCGTGACGTCTTTCAGATCCTTGCCGAAGTAGATGCGTGCCGCGCTCGCGAAGCCGTACGCGCGCTGACCCAGATAGATCTGGTTCATGTACAGCTCGAGAATCTTGTCCTTCGACAGTGCCGACTCGATCTTGTAGGCGAGCAGCATTTCGTAGATCTTGCGCGTGGCCGTCTTTTCTCGCGAGAGGAAGAAGTTGCGCGCGACCTGCATCGTGATCGTACTGGCGCCCTGTGCCGCACCGCCATGCAGTACGTCGGACACACCGGCACGCAGAATGCCGATGAAATCGACGCCGCCGTGATCGTAGAAGCGGTAATCCTCGATCGAGAGCACGGCCTTCTTCATGACGTCCGGAATCTGGTCGATGGTGACGAGGCTGCGGCGCTCTTCACCGAACTCGCCAATCAGCACGTTATCGGACGTGTAGATGCGCAGCGGCACCTTCGGCCGGTAGTCGGTGATGACGTCCAGTGGTGGCAGGTTCGGGCGCATGACGATCAGCGCATAGCCGACGAGCAGGGCGCCGACGACGGCCAGACCTGCCAGCGCAACCAGGATGACGGCGAAAGTGCCGAAACCACGTTGTCGACCGGGGGCGGACTGCGAGACACCGTGTGAAAACGGCGCCTGAGGCGTAATGACGGGGGACTGGCGGTGCGCCGGATCAGACGGCGCACGAGGCGGCAAACAATGCTTCAAGGACATACCCAACGAAAATTGCAGGATGGGAACAGGCCGGCCGGCCTAGCGCTGCGTGGATCCCCGCCGCGCGGCGAAATCGGTGCAGTATGCCACGCTCGGCACGCCTTCCTCCAAAAAAATGGGGAGGCGCCGGCATGGCAAACCGCGAGAGGTTGGAGCGGTGTGGGCGCCGGAACGTTTCCCGGCATTCCCATCGCAACGAAGTCAAAAAAACGGGACACGCGCTGGCAGCGTCAATCAGTGGCTCAGCGGCGCGCTTCGGTGGCCATGCGCAAGGCGAGCGCACCTAGCACGCCACCCATCAGCCAGCGCTGAATGCGCATCCACGCCGGGCGCTGTCCGAGGAACCGGGAGATGCTGCCGGCCGACAGGGCTACGGAGGCGTTCACGGCCACGCTGGCAACGATTTGCGTGGAGCCCAGCACCAGCGACTGCGTCAGCACACTGCCGTGCTCGGGATGAACGAACTGCGGCAGTAACGCGAGGTAAATCATCGCGATTTTCGGGTTGAGCACCGAGGTGAACAGGCCCATCAGGAACAGACGCCGGTTGCTGTCACGCTCGAGCGGACGCACCTCGAATGGCGACCGTCCGCCCGGCTTGAGCGCTTGCCACGCAAGCCAGAACAGGTAGATGGCGCCGCCGAATCGCAGCATGTCGTACGCGAACGGCACCGCGAACAGCAAAGCGGTGATGCCGAAGGCCGCGCACATCATGTAGAACACGAAACCCATCGCTACCCCGCCCAACGAGACGAGCCCTGCCGCCGGTCCCTGACACAGGGAGCGCGAGATCAGGTACATCATGTTCGGTCCCGGCGTGAGGGCCATTCCAATGGCGACCAGCGCGAAGGCCAGCCAGGTCGAGATTGCGGGCATGTCGGTTGCGTCTTAAAAAGGCAAGCTGCACGATACCACGCTCGTGAAGTGCACGCCGGTTGAGTGAAATCGGGGCGCGTGTCGTGCGAATTCACCCGAGCCGTTTGAGAAAAATGGTCATTTCCTTCTCGGCCTGACGGTCGCCGTGCGCCTGCGCGGCAGCAATGCCGCGTGTCCACGCGTCGCGGGCGCCATCGATGTCGCCGGCCCCCTGTCGCGCCTTGCCCAGCAGCTTCCAGGCGGCGGTGTACGCCGCGTCGAACGCCACGCAATGGGTCAGATGCTCCGCCGCGACCGCATAGTTCTGCGCGTCCAGATAGGCCTTGCCCAGCCCAAAGCGCAGCAGCGCGTTGTCTTTGCCGGCCGCCAACAGTTTCTCGAGTCCTTCGATCATGTTTCGAATATATCGTATGTATATATAAAAATTGACATAAGATCGTGGCCTCTTCCCCGGTCACCGGCGGCGTCGAGTCGTTTTTCCTCGATGATCGCCGTTTCGGCTCGCAAGACAAGCGGCGCATGGGATCCCCGTGCGTCGGCCCCTTGATTTGCATCAATCGGACGTCGACTGATGGGTTGGCGGGTGGGCACGTAAACCCGCAGGATGCTCAAGTCTGGCGTGTGATACGCCGATGTGACAAGTACTACCGGTTCCGAAGAGGCCGGACAGGGGTAAGCAACCCACCACGTAAGACGGAGAAGACAGCATGTTGCGTAGCTTTTCTATTAAGGCGCGTCTGGGCATCACGATGGCGCTGTTGGCTGCACTATTGATCCTGTTGGGCGCGCTTGGCATTGCCGGTATGACACGCACCGGCGATGCGCTTCGCGAGACTTACGCCAATCACCTTGCCGCCACGGTGGCGCTGGGCAAGGACAACGCCACGCTGGCGCGTACCCGCGCCATTCTCGATCGCGTGGTGCTTCATCCCGAATCGCCCGATGCGGACAAGATTGCCGCGCGCGCCCGCGGCATGATCAAAGAAGCGAACGCGGCGTGGGTGGCGTATCAGGCGTTGCCGCACGGCGCCGAGGAGCAACGGCTGGCCGATGACGTGGCGACGCGCCGGGCCACGTTCTTCGATCAGGGCATGGACCCGATGCTTGCCGCCATCGACGCACGCGATCGTGCGGCGATGGACGACCTGACGATGAACGTGCTGCCCAAGCACTACGCCGCTTTCACCACGGCCAGCGACGCGTTGGCTAACTACAAGATGAAGCTCGGGCAAGACACGTACGAGGCGTCCATGAGCGAACTGGTGGCGTTCCGCTGGATGAGCATCGGCGCGACGGCGCTCGGCGTGCTCATTGCCATCGCGTGCTATTTCTCGCTGCGTGGCGCGATCATGCGACCGCTCGGCGAAGCCCTCACGGCTTTCGAGAATATCGCGGCCGGTCAGCTCGATAACCGGGTGCAGGTGCGCGGCAAGGACGAAATGTCGATGCTCATGCGTGGACTCGACACGATGCAGTCGCGCCTTGCCGGCACGATTCGCGGCGTGCGTCGCAGTTGCGACGCCATGGCGACGGCCACGGCAGAAATCTCGGCGGGCAATACCGACCTGTCGGCGCGTACCGAGCAGCAGGCCGCGTCGCTGGAGGAGACGGCGTCGTCGATGGAGCAGTTGACGGCGACCGTCAAACAGAACGCCGACAACGCGCGTCAGGCGAGCCAACTGGCCGTCAATGCGTCGGATATCGCGGCGCGCGGCGGTCAGGTCGTCGCGCGCGTGGTCGACACGATGCAAGGCATCTCGACGAGTTCGTCGCAAGTCGTGGACATCATCAGTGTGATCGACGGCATTGCGTTCCAGACCAACATTCTCGCGCTCAATGCCGCCGTGGAGGCCGCACGCGCCGGCGAGCAGGGGCGCGGCTTTGCCGTGGTGGCGGGAGAGGTACGCACGCTGGCGCAACGCAGTGCCACGGCCGCGCGCGAGATCAAGACACTCATCGAAGCGTCGGTGCAGAAGGTGGCCGATGGCTCGACGCTGGTGGCGGAAGCCGGTCGCACGATGGATGACATTGTCCAGGCCGTGCATCGCGTGACCGACATCATGGGCGAGATCTCGGCGGCATCGGACGAGCAGAGCGGCGGCATCGAACAGGTGAATCAGGCCGTCACGCAAATGGATACCGTGACGCAGCAGAACGCGGCGCTCGTGGAGCAAGCCGCTGCGGCGGCCGCATCGCTTGAGGATCAGACGAATGCGCTGCGTGAGGAAATGGCGCGATTCCGGTTGGGCGACGAGGGTGTGACGGCGGGTGGGGCACGACGACCGGCGCTGCATGCCGTGGGCGCGTCGCCGCTTTCGCTGGCGGCTTGACACAGGCGCAGGCACGCGTAGTCAGCGCCGTGAAGGCGCCCGGCAACGCGGCGAGAGGGGCGTGTTCATGGCGGTGGCGCGCCGAACCGGGTAACATTGCCCATCTTTTGCTCAGTTGAGGGTGTCGAAGTATGAAGCGAGTGGCGCTGATGGCGGCAGTGACGGTTCTGGCCGGCGTGATGGCTGGACTGGCCGGGTGTGGTCCGATCAATCAGATGAGCCGGCCCGATCCGGCAACGGGGCGACTGCTCGATCAGGGCACGGATGCCGATCGCTTCATGGTGCTCAACTGCGTGTACCACGGCTGGAGCGAGTTGTCGCAGAATGTGGACTCGACGTCGTATGCCCGCAAGGGGGCGGATCGCGTGCGTGTTTATCGCGGTCAGGACGCCGAGGGCAAAGCCATCTACAACCCGTACGTCGACATCATGCAAGGCGGCTTCGGTTCGCAGGTGCAGTACTTTGAGACGCCTGGCAGCAACTTGCCGCGTGACTTCGAAAAGACGGTCAGGCGCTGCATGGTGCCGTACGCGGGTAGCAACGACTGAGCGTCATCTGGGGCGATGGTCTGAATGCTCATGCGCGCCCCAGGCATCACGCAAACGTCTGCCGCAGTATTGGCGACAGAACCGTTCCGAACAGTAGCACCAGAAATATCGCGGCCGGTATCCAATTGAGTTGCTTGCGCATTTCCTCAGCCACGTGCGGGTCGCGAAACAGACGCAGGGTCGGGTTGTAGATCGTGATCACTAACAGCAGCATGGTGACGAGGAAAGCATAGCCCAGCCAGAACATGCGCGAGACGATGTTATCTGTGAGTACAACCTCCGGAAAACCGGCCGCCACGGTGAACTGCAAGGCAATGGTGGCAAGTGCCGCGCTGCTGAGCATCGTAGCCCGCTGGACGACATTGTCTACCTTGAGCACCAATACGATCAGCGGCGCCATCATGATGAACATGTAAGGCAGGAACAACTGCGGGGCGTACTGCGTCGTATTGCGTTTTGCGATGACCTTGAGGGCAACGTGGTCGAACCGTGTACCGTCCCAACCAATGGGGTTTGAGCGCTCTGCCGCCAAGCCGGTCAGTGTCCACTGAGCCAGATGAACCGATGGGGCGATCACCGATGCCGTGCGCTGTTGCGCGCCGTGCACTAGGGTGAGTTGATCCTGGTTATATCGGTCGGAGGCAATATCGATGGGGTATGCCTGCCAATCGAACGGGAAATCCGAGTAATCGCTACGAATATAAAAGCCTGCGTTGATCGTGTCGATCCGGGTCACACTTCCGTCGGGTCGTATCTCAACACCGATCTGCGGCGTACCGGTCGTGCTGACCTGATTGGTCAATTTGATCGCCGGGTTCCAATGCTCATCGAGAAAGCGCAAGGCTTCCCGGTCGGTATGGACAATGCGCTCCGAACCTTGCCGGATCGGGTCGAAAGCCAGACGAGGGTCCTGCCACGTTTGGCGGAACTCCACGGTGGCATAGAGCGTGTTGATGTTCTCCCTGATGCCTTGCACGTCAAGAAGGGAGAGCGCCACGCCCACCGGCATGGGCCGCGGTGCGTTCTCCGGCATTTCCTGCCGTGCTGTCGCCGCATAGGCTACGCCGGTGGGGCTGGTCAGCGACAGGACGAGGCACATGGCGCTGAGCCAGACGCGCGCGGTGATCATTGCCGCTCCTTGGCCGTGTCTTTGCCCATGCGGAGCCGTAACGTCTCCGCGATCTGGAACAAGGCGCCGACTTCATCGGTCCGTCCCGGGATAAGTAGTGATGTGTCGGTATCGCCCGAGGCCAGCGCCCGGAGTTTTTCGAGCAACATATTGAGCGGAAGCAAGAGCAAACTGCTGAAAATCATCGCGACCGCTCCGAAGCACAGGATGAAACCGAGCATGACGCGCATAAAGCCAAGCCGCACGGAATCGACAAATGCGGCGTCCAGTTCCGCGAACGATCGTATCGCCACGAGGTAGCCGATTTGTTGCCCGCTGAAGTCCGTCAGCGGCATGCTCAGCACACCGTAGTCGATGCCATCGCGAGTTCGTGCATTGGTGCGGTTGCCGCGCGTCGGCTCAAGGTCGTCGGCGGCGATAACGGCACTCGTCAATGGCCAGTCGGTGGAATAGACGGCGCGATGCCCTTCGATGACCTGGTCGCGCTCGGGCGTGAACTGCTGGCCGTGCTTGCGAGCGTTGTTCCACAGGTCATCGCGGATGAACGCGGCCATCCGGGTGTTGGTCAACGCACTCAACTGCCTGAGAAACTCCTGATAATCGGATGAATACTCCACCACGCCGATCATGCCTGCATCGTCCTTGACAGGCGTTACTCCCCGTATCGCCAGCCCCACCGGCCCCAGCTCCAATCCGCGTTGGGCGACCCCGCGGACATTGGCAGCGACGAGCATGGGACGCGTGTCACGGAAGTCCGTGATTGGCACCGCCGGATTTTCCACAAACAGGAGCGACTGCGCCGGCGGGGTGTAGAAGTGCAGGATGCTCTTGCCGTAGATGGCGTTTATGCGCTCAAGCATGGGAAACAGACCGCGCTGCAATGCGTCTCGATCGCCGGCGCGGAACGCGGCAGCCACCCATTGCTGATCGGCGATGATTTCTGCGGAACCGGCGGAAATCATTTCACGATCTTTCAGCGAAGACATCACGATACCGGAGACATTGGCGAGCTCGCGCGCCTTGGTATTCACCAAAGCGTTCCGCTGGGCGATAACGATGAGTGTGAAAATCAATGCAAACACCGCTGCGAGAATCACGCCGGTAAGGAGCAATACACGCTGACGTAAAGACATCCTGGCCTCCATGAAAGCGAGATGTGCCGGAATGCCGCGCCGAGCGGCAACCAGCGATGGATTTACGGTTCTGTGCACCCTTCAGAAGCGGCATCGCGACAATCGCTGCGCCCCGGCAGGGAGGCCAGATGCTCGGCGACGTGTTTCTAGAATGCGTCGAATCGATCGATCAATCGGGTTCTCTGACGTGATTTTTCCGCATCGTCGAGAAACGATCGATCGATACTGCGTAGCGCCGTTTCCTTCAGCAGGGCGTACGACGGTCGATAACCGGCCGCGAACATCACGTACTGACTGGTCAGGTCGTTTCGGGACACGCCGGCGTCGTCAGTGGAAATCACGAACGGCACATCGGCGTCGCGATAGATGGACAGTGGGTGCCGCGTGCCCCGGACACCGAGAATGAAGGCATTGCTGGTCAGGTTGATCTCGACACTCACCGGCTTGTCGTGCATGGTCTTCAGAAGCATCAGCGCGTCGCGCTCGAACGCAATGTCAACGCCGTGGCCGATGCGATCGGCGCCGGCAATGTCCACCGCCTCCCGGATGTGAAAGGTCAGTCCCTCTGGCGGCACCATGCCCAAGGCAAGCTCGCCCGCGTGCAGCGACAATTTGACCGTTGGGAAGCGGGTCTTGAGGTATCGGATCATGCGCATGTGCAACGCGTAGTCGCGCATCGACACTGCCCCGTTTTCCGGCCCGACCAGATTCACGCCGACGATCAACGGATTGCGTGACGCCGCAGCAAAGGCGGCGTACAACCCCGAGAACACGATGGAAGGCGGGCTATTGCGCGAGGTGTACGTCTGGTACCGAAGTATGAAATCGTCGTCGTCAAGACCGGCGTGTACGCTTTGCGGGAACGCCGCATACTCGGTAACGTCGGCGCCGAAGCGCGCGTTGTTTGCCAAGTCTTGCCCGAAACTCGCGAGCAAGGCGGCGAGCGCCTCCTCATTCGATTGCGCCATCAGGCGCCGGGCGTTGTCGTCGAATGTCATGTCGGGCGACGCCAAGGTGGGCGCGCCTCGCACCATCGTCTCGATGTACTGGACATGCTCGGCCACGGCGCGTCGCTTGAGAGACATCAATCCAGCGGGATAATCCAGCGTGGCCACGCGCGAGAAGTAGCCAAAGGTGTCGAAAAAATGCTCGTCAGGAGGGGAGGTCAGCACACCGTGGTTCCGGAAGTCCTTGTCAGACCATCGTTGCAGCAACCCGCGATAGAACCGGTCGTCGCTTACCACGGACGCCACAGACAGACACTCATCGGATGTTTTCCCGGCAAGCCCTGACGCCGCTGCGGGTTTGCCGCTGGTGTTCACCTTGAAATCGCTGCGCGAAATGCAATATCCCGCCTTGTCGACCCATTCGAGATAGGTTTCGGCAAACAGCGCGCCCGAATAATGATGATGAATATCCCCGCCTTTCGGCATGGACGCCATGAACAGCCTCAATTTGGCGATTTCCGGCGGCGTGCCGTCACTCCCCAGGAGTGACTGGTAATACGCCGCGGTGCTTTGTGCCGCGCTCGACTGGGCCTCGGGTCGTGTGTCGACGACCGTTGGCACGGCGCATGCCGTCAGCATGCAGAGCAGCCCGGCGTACGCGAAACGTCGACATACAAAAGTGCCTTTCATGGGGTGACTCCGCTTTGCTATCGTGACTAACAGCGCGTTTGCGCGACCCGATGAGGTTGCGCAAACGCGCGCGAGGTACGACGTAAAGACACCGTCGAGCAAAAGCCGGTGTCAATTCATCGATGCGGGGGGAGGAAAATCACGAGCCCGGCATGGCATGGGATGCTGCCGGGCGTCGGTCATGAGAGGACTACGGGGAGGGGACGATGCGCAACATCGCTATCGTACTGAAACGTCCCGCGAGAATCAACAGGTTGGCGGGCGTTTGAAATACGGATTCGAGTGTCTCACTCGTCGTCGGCACTTTCCAGGTTTCTGGCGCGGCGCTGTGAATTGCCGGTCGATCGAGTTGGGAAAACCTGGGCGCAAATCAATGTCAGGGTTTCAGCGCAGATACCTCGTTCTGGACGTTGGCGATGGCGACGCTCAGCCGTGAAAATCCTCGCGGGCTTCGACGACTTCCTTCACCACGCCCTGACGCACGAGGAAATCGCCGAATCTCTCGCCGGCCTCTCGCTCCTGGGCATAACGCGCAAAGAGCGGCGTGAGTTCGGCCACGATCTGGTCCTCGCTGACCGATTCCTTGTAAAGCTTGTTCAGCCGGTGGCCGTGAAAGCCCGCGCCAAGGTACAGGTTGTACTTGCCGGCCGATTTCCCAACCAGTCCGATTTCGGCGATGTACGGGCGCGCGCAACCGTTCGGGCAGCCCGTCGCCCGGAGGGTGATCGGCTCGCCGGCAAGCCCCGCGTCGTCGAGCACTTTCTCCAGCCGTGTGACGAGGCCGGGCAGGGCGCGTTCGCTCTCGGCCAGCGCCAGACCGCAGGTCGGGAAGCCCACGCACGCCATCGAATTGATGCGCAGCGCGCTCTGATGCTTGCCGTCGAACAGACCGAACTCCTTGACGAGCGCTTCGATCTGCGGCTTCTTTGCGTCGCTCACGCGAGCGACGATCAGGTTCTGGTTGCCTGTGATGCGAATGTCCCCGTCGTGCACCCTGGCGATTTCGCGCAACCCCGTCATCAGCCGGTAGTCGTCCCAGTCCTTCACTCGTCCGTTCTGAATGAAGAGCGTGAGATGCCACAAGTCGTCCGCGCCCCTGAGCCAGCCGTACTGGTCGCCGTTGGTCGTGAACCGGAACGAACGGGCGGGCTCGAGAGACCAGCCGAGATAACGGTTGAGCTCTTCCTTGAACCACTCCACGCCGCGGTCGTCGATCGTATATTTCAGGCGCGCGTGCTTGCGATTCGTGCGGTCGCCGAAGTCGCGCTGCACGAGCAGCACCTTCTCGGATACTTCCACAATGCGATCGGCAGGGATGTAGCCGATGACGGTTGCCGTGCGTGGGTACGTCGCGGCGTCGCCGTGTGTCATGCCCATGCCGCCGCCAACGCTCACGTTGAAGCCTTCCAGCTTGCCGTCGTCGCCCACGATGGCGATAAAGCCCAGATCGTTGGCATAGAGATCGACGTCGTTGTTCGGCGGAATGGCAATGGCGATCTTGAATTTGCGCGGCAGGTAGTGCTTGCCGTAGATCGGCTCGTGATCTTCCTTGCCCGCGCCCAGACGCTTGTCGCCAAGCCAGATTTCGCGATACGCCGTAGTCTGGGGCAGCAGGTGCCGATCGATCTTCAGGCACCAGTCGAGCGCTTCGGCGTGGGCCGGTGAGAGGTGCGGGTTGTTCGAGACGAGTGTGTTGCGATTGACGTCGCCGCACGCGGCAATGCTTGTCATCGCGACTTCATCGATACCCTTGATGAGAGGACGCAACTGGTGCTTGAGCACGTTGTGATACTGCACCGTCTGACGCGTCGTCAGGCGAATCGTGTTGCCGCCGTACTTCTGGGCCAGCTCGTCGAGCTTGAGCCATTGCGCGGGCGTGCACACGCCGCCCGGCATGCGAAGGCGGATCATGAACTGGTACGCCGGCTCGAGTTTCTGCTTCTGACGTTCGCTGCGCAGGTCGCGGTCGTCCTGCATGTAGGAGCCGTGAAACTTGAGCAACTGGGCGTCTTTCTCGAAGATGGCGCCCGTGAGCGGATCTGCCAGCCCTTCGGCGATCGTGCCGCGCAGGTAGTTGCTGACGTCCTTGATCTTCTCGACTTCGGAGCGCGCGGCCGAGGGGGCGGCGCTGACTTGCGTAGTTTTTGTCATGTGGGCCTGCTGTGTCGGTTGGCGCGGACGTATCGCGTGTTGGCGGCGTGCTGGCCGCGCCGGTGTCGTTAGGCGTGAGCGGCAATCAGTAGACGTCGCGCTGATAGCGCTTTTCGCGTTGCAACGTCTTCACATACTCGGCGGCGGCGTCCGGCGCCAGTCCGCCGTGTTCCGCAACGATGTCGATAAGCGCGGTGTTCACGTCACGGGCCATCTGCTCGGCATCGCCGCACACATACAGGTGCGCGCCTTCCTGCAACCATGCGTAGAGCGTTGCGCCTTGCTCACGCATGCGGTGCTGCACGTAGACCTTGTCTTCCGTGTCGCGTGAGAACGCCAGGTCGATCCTGGTGAGCACGCCGTCTTTCACGTAGCGCTGCCATTCGCGCTGATACAGGAAGTCGGTGCGGAAGTTGCGATCACCAAAGAAGAGCCAGTTCTTGCCCGGCGCGTCGAGCGCCTGACGTTCCTCCACAAATGCCCGGAACGGCGCAATCCCTGTGCCCGGGCCAATCATGATGACCGGCGCGTTGGTATCCGAGGGCAGCTTGAAGTTGCGGTTGGCTTCGATGTACACCGGCACCGTCTCGCCTTCGCGGGCAATGTCCGCCAGATACGTCGACGCCACGCCGCGACGCGAACGTCCGTGACTCTCATAGCGCACGGCGCCTACGGTGACGTGCACGGCATCCGGATTGGCTGCCAGACTCGAGGCAATCGAGTACAGACGCGGCTGGAGCGTACGCAATGTACCGACGAACTCGGTGGCTTTCACTTGGCGTGCCGGGAACTGGCGCACGACGTCGAGCACGTCGCGTCCGTAGAGATAGTCGCGCAACGCCGTTTCGTTACCGGAAGCGAGCAGCGCCTTGAGTTCGGTGGACTCCGCCAGCGCCGCGTATTTTTCCAGAAAGGCCCGCGAAAGCGTGGTGATGTCGTAGGCGCGCAGGAAGGCGTCGCGCAGCGATAGCGTGCTGTCCTGCGTTGTGGTCGTGGCCTGCGGGTCGAGGGCGAGCGTGTCGATGAGTTCGTCGACCAGCGCCTCGTCGTTCTTGACGACCACACCCAACGCATCGCCCGGTTCATAGGTCAGGCCGGCCCCCTCGAGCGAGAGTTCGACGTGATGGACTTCCTTCGATGAACCACGACCTGAGAGCCTGATGTTCTCGATCACGGTGGCGTCGAACGGCCGCTTGCGGCTGTATTGACTCGATGCAGTGGCCGACGCCGTCCCGCCGGCAAGGGCGGCGAGGGTGAAGCTCTCCGATGAGCCAACGCCCTTGGCGGTAGTAGTAGACGAGACGGGGGTAGCAGGTGTGGCCACGCGCTTGAGGGCCTCTACGGCGTCCTCGATCCAGCGCTCGGCCGTGGCGTCGTAGTCGACGTCGCTATCGACGCGTGCGACCAGTCGCTCGGCGCCTAGCGCGGCCATGCGGGTATCGAAGTCCTTTCCGGCCTGGCAGAACTTCTCATAGCTCGAATCGCCCAGACCGAGCACCGCGAAACGCGTGCCTTCGAGCTTGGGCGCTTTCGCGCCGTGCAGAAAATCGTAGAAGTCGCGGGCGTCGTCCGGCGGCTCGCCTTCGCCTTGCGTCGATACGGCAACGAGCAGCAGCTTGTCGGTCTTCAGGCGCGACGCCTTGTAATCTCCCATCGCGAACAGGTCGACCTTGAAGCCTGCGTCGATCGCACGCGCCCTGGCATGCTCGGCGACCTCTTGTGCGTGACCGGTTTGCGAACCATACAGGATGGTCAGATGCGGGGCGGCGGCGCCAGCCGTGGCGGCCACCGGCGCCGGTGCCCCGGCGTTCCGCACCGAGTGGCCGATGCCCGCGAGAAACCCGCGCACCCACGCGAGTTGTTCGGTGGAAAGGCCGTCGACCAGTTGGCTGAGCAATTGGGCTTGCTGGGTGTTAAGCGGCGTCGTCTCTTGCATGTCGTTCGTGGCTCC
>JARLJF010000011.1 GCA_031291335.1 Pandoraea sp.
ACTTTCGGCAGGTGGGGCCGCTCGCGCATCTTTATGAAGAGGATGAAGAGGACGAGGAGGATCAGGAGGAGATGTCATGAGTCGGCGCGATACGGCATCGCTGCGAAGCGTCGATACGCTGGTTATCGGCGGCGGGCAATCGGCGTTGGCGACCGCGTATTTCCTGCGTCGCTGGCAAGTGAATTACGTTGTCCTCGACGATCAGGCATCGCCGGGCGGTGCATGGCAGAACGCGTGGCCGTCGCTGCAACTCTTCTCTCCCGCGCAATGGAGTTCGTTGCCGGGGTGGCCGATGCCGGGCGGCGAGAAGCATTACCCATCACGGGATGACGTGGTGACGTATCTGCGCGCGTATGAGGCGCGCTACGCGGTGCCGGTGGTGCGTCCCGTAAAGGTGACGACGGTCGTCGCGCACAGCGATGGACTGAGGGTGCAGACCGACAACGGCGACTGGCTGGCGCGCACGGTGATCAGCGCAACCGGGTCATGGCGCTCGCCGTATGTGCCGACTTACGTGGGGCAAACGTCGTATCGCGGCCGTCAGATGCATTCAGCAGACTATCGCGGTGTGGATGACCTGCGGGGTCTGCGGGTGTTGGTGGTTGGCGGGGGAAACTCGGGGGCGCAGATTTTTGCCGAGGTGTCGCGCGTGAGCGAGGCGACCTGGGTCACGCTCACGCCGCCGTCCTACTTGCCGGACGACGTGGATGGCCGCGTGCTCTTCGAGCGGGCGACGGCGCGTTGGCAGGCTACCCAGCGAGGGTTGCCCGATCCGTATCCCGATAACGGGCTCGGGCATATCGTCATGGTGCCGTCGGTGCGTGCGGCGCGGGAGCGCGGTGACTTGCATGCGGTGCGTGCGTTCGAGCGATTCGTCGAAGACGGTGTGGTGTGGCGCGACGGTACGCATTCGCCGGTGGATCTCGTCATCTGGTGTACGGGGTTTCGCCCGGCGCTGGCGCATTTGCATGGCTTGCAGATCATGGATTCTAACGGGCGGATTCGGGTGTCGGGTACACGGGCGGTCGACGCGCCGAGGTTGTGGCTTGTCGGATATGGGGATTGGACGGGATACGCGTCGGCAACGCTGATCGGCGTGATGCGAAGCGCCCGGGCGACGGCCCAGGAGGTTGTGGCATTCCTTGGCGAGCCGGAGGCGGCGACTACGCAGAGCCGAAAGGGCGATGCGGCGGGATAGCGTGAATGCAGCACCCGGCAGGGGCTAATGAGTTTGTCGCGCGCGACGGCTGCCTGCGCGAACGTCTCGAAGTCGATCGCATGATCCGCGTTTGCGACGTGGGCTAAATGCGACGCCGAAATTGTTTGGGATCGTAGTACGTCTTCGAGCGATCCAAGGGCTCTGGATAACGTCCGCGCCTGCGTCTTTTCCGCGAGAGCACTCGAATCAGGCGTTCAATTAGGGACCGCTTCCTGAATTGAATAACGGACATGGGGGATGAGAGAAAGGGGGGGCATGCTTCACGTGGGCGAATTCCATATTCACCCTCGCAATTCGCTACGCCGCCATCGACCGGCTTTCCTCGCAGCCCTTTTCACCAAGCAATTGTTTGCGAACTTCGAATTCCGTCGGATAGCGTCTGACGTCGAACCGGACGAGACGTATGTCGACAGCCTTCATTACCGCCTCTTTTTTCTCGTCGCGAATTCGTTGTCGTTGGCGGTCATGCGACGGATCGTCCAGCTCGACCGCGGCAACCACGGAAAAATCGCGGCGGCATATCACATAGTCCAGCGAAAGCTGTGCCACTCGATTGAAGTGCTGGTGACTTTTTCCTCGCTTTGTTCTTACGATCCTCTTAATGTCCACCTGAGCCAGAATCACGTAGCCGGGCAAACTGCTTTCGAGGAGTCGAAAAAATGCTTGCTCAGTCTTCGTTAAGGGTTTTACTGCGTAGTATGCCGACACATCAATTGCGCTACGGGCGCCACGGACATTGCGTCCGGCGCGTTTCGACAGTGCCACTACAACGACAACTAGCAAAAAAAGAGTGAGCGCGCCCCAAATCATATGGATGTCTCCATCATCAACGTAAATGGGGGGCACTTTTGTAAAACTGGCTAACGACAGGGCATTGCCGCAGAGCCTTTGTGCGATCGTTTGAAGACCATCGAGACCCGAGCATTGTAGTGGTGGATCCGTACGTAACTGACTCACGCTCTGCCGCGACTCCCGATGCATCCACGGCTGCGAAGGCTACCGCCTCGGCCGCCGCGTTGCCCAGCTCAGCCTCACGTCGTCTTTCTTTCGTTGCCTCTGCGCCACCTCGTCAAAGCCGGTAAAGGCTTTATCGGACGAGTCCCGACGACATCGCGTTCATGTGCGAAACCATGTGTACGCTGCGGCGTAGCTCGAACGTAGGCCGCCAGCGATGAAGGAGCACTACGTGCGCGACGGACTGGACGAGAAGGCTGAGCCGACGCAATAACCGGCTATGCGGAGCAAGAGACGAGTTGCGGAGCGCGGCACGAAGAGGCGGAATCGCCGGATGCCTTGGAATAACTGTGGTGCCCAGGGCCGGAATCGAACCGGCACGCCTTGCGGCGGGGGATTTTGAGTCCCCTGCGTCTACCAATTTCACCACCTGGGCAGGTGTGCGTTCACCGAGCGGTGTCGCAGCGTGACTCGTTCGAGGAACCGTTGGCTCACCGGACGAAGGCGAGATTATGACCGAAATTTCTCTCGACCACAAGCCCGCCTCGCCGGATTCAGTGAACCTGCTGCTGGCCCTCCAGCACGCGCAGCAGCGACGACGTGTCGTCACGGCCCCAGCCGTGCTCCATCAACGCGGATAATTGGCTTTTCACCAGCGTCAGCGCAGGCAGAGATAGCCCGGCATCAGCCACGGCGTCCAGGATCATCGTGAAATCCTTATCATGCAGGCGTGCTTCGATCCCTGCCGAAAAGTCCCGATGTGCCATCTTGGGTCCCATCATGTCGAGCATTCGACTGCCCGCGAGTCCCTTCGAAATGGCTTCGATGACTTTGTCCTGATCCACGCCATTGCGCGCTGCGAACAGCATCGCCTCGGCAATGCCCTGGATATTGATCACCTGAACGATCTGGTTGCAGGCCTTTGCCACCTGACCCGCGCCAATGTCGCCCACATGTGTGATCGTCGTACCCAGCACGGCCAGCAGCGGCTTGACCTTATCGAAGACCTCGGGGGACGCGCCGACCATGATCGACAGCGACGCATCGGCCGCGCGCGACGGCCCGCCGGACACGGGCGCATCCACGAACTGAATCTCGTGGCGCGCCAGACGCGACGCCATGCGCCGCGTCGCCTCCGCAGAAATCGTGCTGTGATCCACACAGATCGTGCCCGGACGCGCCTGATGCACCACGCCCTCGGCACCCAGTAGTACCTCTTCCACGTCCTGCGTGGTCGTGACGTTGGTGACGACGAAGTCGGCTTCTGCCGCCGCCTGTGCCGGTGTCGCAAACACCCTCGCCCCTTGTTCGACGAAAGGTGCTGCGGCCTCCGGGCGGCGCGCGTACACATGCAGCCGATGCCCCGCCGCCATCAGATGACGAACCATCTGGCCGCCCATGGCGCCCAGCCCGATAAACGCTACGGTGTATGTCGTCATGCCGCGATCAGTCCGAGACGTACAC
>JARLJF010000100.1 GCA_031291335.1 Pandoraea sp.
GCGCCCCCTGAAAATTGCCCAATTGCACGGTTCATGCGGGTTGCGCGACAACTTGTCGCACCTGCGACATTCTGTCGCATTGACACGTCCCGCCAAAAATCCTGAATCGCGTCATGGTGACGGTATTCCTCGTCGCGTCATTCAGTCTCGGAATCCATACGAATGAAGGGTTTTGCTTGCGGCGACGCAGCACGGATGAGGGGTTTACCGTTCCCAGACAAAGCGCATACTAGCCCTGCGTCTCGTCGATTCCGATAGCGTGAATCGATGACCGGCAAGGCTAAGAACACTAAACAACGCGAGGTAACTTATGCACATCCGTTGGAAAAAAGTGTATTCGAGCGGTTGGGGAACGATTCATCACGATGCACCCCGTTCCCGTCGCAGCGCCACTGAGCGCGAGCAACTCTTTCAACGCCTGTTGGCAATCGCGATCGCCTGTAGCGTCGGCGGTTTCGTCCTCTTGTCCGTAGGCGCGGCCTTTCTGGGACGCTAAAGTCAACGATCTTCCCGATCTTCTTTTTCGTGCGCGGCACCGCCTACGGCGGATTGCCGCGCAGCGTTGCTTCGGCTAACGCCTTTCACATCGTTCACGGCAAAAGTCCGCTCCCGCCCTTAGGGTGTCGGGGGCTGCGGCTTATTCATCACACCGTTTCAATCGCACGATTTGAACGAACGCCCGTGCCGTTTTGAAACGTCTTGTTACAAATACCTTGGCCTTTGGTAATGCTGTCGAAATCAGATTCCGGCAAGTTTCTGTAATTCTCCGTTAAAGGCCCGTCGGGACATACGATAAAGCGCGCAATGTGCGTTGATATCCATCGTCGATAACGTGGTCTCTCGTGGTTTTACGGCCGCATTCTGCGAGTTCACGCTATTGCGTTTACGAAAGAATAGTGCGATCTTGAAGCGAAGGTGCGGTGTCGGAATTTCGGGAAGTTCACCCTTAGGAATTTGCCCGGATTTATCCGTATTGTCTTGCGCCTCAAAACTTTCGATAAAGAAGAAAAGAACAGTAGTGCGGGGCTGGTTTGATTGATTTGTGAGGTGCGCCATGGAAATTCGCTGGGAAAAGTTGTACTCGGGCGGATTGGGTCGTTTTTACGACACTTCGGAGTCGAGCCGCCGTCGGGCACGGCGTGCGCAGTTGGCCTGGTTTGGCGTGGTCATCTCCGTTGGCATCGCCATCGGGGCCATTGCCATCGCATGGCGCTGGCTCTGATGCTCATCACGACAAAGCGCCGCTCGGGGATCACAGGAATGCTGGTATTGCTCGCCGTCATGGCGAGCGCGCCGGTTCGCGCCCAAACGGCAGCCATGCCAACAGAGCCGCTCGATGCTGCGGGCAAACCGTGCGGAGCGCTTCGCGCGCTGCCTGCCGACGTTACGCACTATCGCTACGAAGTGGCGAACCGGTGCGAGCGTCCTGTCACGTTCTTCTGGCGTTGCAGTGCTAGCGACACCGAGCATTCGCTCGACGTCCCCGGCAAGGCGACGCAATCCGCCACGTGCGTGAAGGCGACGGCTGCCGCCGGCGAGATCGTGTTCCGTTTCGATCCGCCTGGCACGGGCAACTGAGCATCCGGCTGGCATCGTTTCGGCACGCTTGCGTGCCGGATGTCCGCATGCCTGCCATGAACCTATGTGTCATGGCTCGCCGGGGGATGTTGCCGGTCGCTCACGCAGCCTTTGGCCGACCGGTCGCCACCGCCGCCGGGAATGGCTATCATGACGCCATATGGCCCGCTGGCGCTGCCGGCGCGAGCCCGGGACGGAACCGCGTGAACCCTGCGCACGATCCGTCACGTCAACCAGAACACCCCAAGGACTCCCCATGACCGACACCGTCACCCCGACCCAGCCGTCGCTCGACACGGCGGCATTGCGTGAATTCGTCGAACGCAAGTGGAATGACGAAATCCTGCACGCGCTGACTGACTACATCGCGGTACCCGCCAAAAGCCCCGGCTTCGACGCCGATTGGGCACGCAACGGCTACATCGATCGCGTGGTGCGCGACGCCGCGCAGTGGGCGGAACGTCAACCGGTGAAGGGGCTCACGCTCGAAGTGATTCGCCTGGAAGGCCGCACGCCGGTGATCTTCTTCGAAGCGCCGGCAACACGCTCGGGCAGCACCGAGACGATCGTGCTCTACGGCCACCTCGACAAGCAGCCCGAGTTCGACGGATGGCGCAAGGACCTCGGTCCGTGGACGCCCAAGTTCGAAGACGGCAAGCTCTACGGCCGCGGTGGCGCGGATGATGGCTACGCCATCTATTCAAGCGTGACGGCACTCGCCGCCCTCGATGCGCAAGGGGTGGAACGCCCGCGCTGCGTGGGTCTTATCGAAACGTGTGAAGAATCGGGCAGCTACGATCTGCTGCCATATGTCGACGCGCTGCGTGAGCGTCTGGGCCGTGTCGGTCTGGTCGTCTGCCTCGATTCAGGCGCCGGCAACTACGATCAGTTGTGGCTGACGACATCGCTGCGCGGTCTGATCTCGGGCAGCCTCGAAGTGCAAGTGCTCGACGAGGGCATTCACTCGGGGGGCTACGGTGGCATCGCACCGTCGAGTTTTCGCATCATGCGCCAGTTGTTCGAGCGCCTGGAAGACGCCGGCACCGGCAACGTGCTGCCGCAGGGTTTCCATTCCCCGATTCCGTTGCAACGTCTGAAAGAAGCGGAAGCCACCGCCCACATTCTCGGCGACGACGTCTGGAAGAAGATGCCGTGGGCCTGCGGTCAGGACGGCCTGTCGGTGTTGCCGACCACAACGGATCCTAAGGAAGCGCTGCTCAATTCGACCTGGCGTCCGTCGTTGTCGGTGACGGGGGCCGCGGGTCTGCCCGCGCTGGCCGATGCGGGCAACGTGCTGCGTCCGCGTACGGCATTCAAGCTGTCGCTGCGTTTGCCGCCGCTTGTCGACGCCGCGACGGCCGTGGCTGAACTCAAGTCGCTGCTTGAACTCGACCCGCCATACAACGCGAAGGTAACGTTCAAGTCGGATGCCGGTGCGGCTTCCGGATGGAACGCACCTGACGTTGCACCTTGGCTCACGTCGGCGCTGAACACGGCATCGCAACGGCACTATGGCGAGGACGTTGCTTACATCGGGCAGGGCGGCACGATTCCGCTTATGAATACGCTGCAAGCGGGTTTCCCGACGGCGCAGTTCATGGTGTGCGGCGTGCTCGGTCCGAAGTCGAACGCGCATGGTCCGAACGAATTCCTGCACGTGCCGTACGCGAAGAAGCTGACCGCTGCGGTGGCCGAGGTGATCGCGTTGGCGCCGTAAGTTCGCCAAGGCGGTAAGCGCCTTGATGGCGAAAGACGAATCGGGCCGCTTGAAAGCGGCCTTTTTTGTGACGACTGACGGCCCTGCTCAGAGTTGATGCGTGGCGCTGTCCATGACCTGCACGCCGCGCATGAAGTCGTCGAGGTCCATGCTTTCCAGCGGATTGTGCGAGCCGTTGGCATTGCGCACGAACACCATGCCGCTCGGAATTCCCGCGTTGGCGAAGATGGCGGCGTCGTGACCGGCGCCACTCGGCACCCGCTCTTGCGGCAGATCCAGCGTGCGGCAAGCGTCCACCAGCACCGACGACACATGCGCGTCCATGATGGCCGGGGGCGAAGCCAGACGCCGATCGAATCCGAACTGCACTCCACGATCGCGTTCGATGGCACGGCACTCCGTGCGCATCAGCTCGTAGAACACATCGAGCGTGTCGGAACTCTGACTGCGCACTTCCAGGCTGAAATCCACCTTGCCGGGAATACGCGAAATGGCGTGCTCGGCGGGATCGGTACCGACGATGCCGGCCGTCACGACCAGATCGATGCCGCGCTCCAGCAGGGCGCGCCAATGCTCATCGAGACGCGTGATCAGATCGGCCACCGCGAACATGGCGTCGTGACGCAACCAGCGCGGCACGGCGCCCGAGTGGCCCGCTTCGCCCACGCACGTCATGCGGTTGTGCCGCACATTGCCGCGAATGCCGGGCACGATGGCCACGGGCATGTTGCGCGCGATCATCACCGGACCCTGCTCGATGTGTAGCTCCAGCCACGTCTTGGCCCGCGAGACGTCGAACAGCGTGGCGCCGTCGCGAATCGCGTCGATATCGGCGCCGGCCTGCGCCATACACTCCGCGAGCGTGCGGCCGTGCGTGCGGTGGGGCATGGCCAGATCGGCATCGTTGAGCTTGCCGAACAGCGCACTCGATCCCATGTACGCCTTGCCGAACCAGGCGCTCTCCTCGCCACGCAAGGCGAGCACGCGCACTGGCGTGGCGGTGTGACGCTCGCTGCGCCGTTGTTCGACGAGGCACAGCAGACCGGCCACGATGCCGGCGAGGCCGTCGTAGTTGCCACCTTGCGGCACCGAGTCGAGATGCGAACCGATCCATGTGGCGGGGGCGTCGCCTGTGTCGTCGGGCAGGGTGAAGATCAGGTTGGCCGCGCGGTCGCGCGCGACGTTCAGTCCCTGGTGCCCGGCCCATTCCGTTAGATACGCCGCCGCGGCATTCTCGCCTTCGCCGTAGCTGTCGCGAGTAATGCCGACGCCGTCGTCGCCAAGACGGCGCAGGTCGGTGAAGAGTTGCTCGGCCATCGGGGCCAGCGCGTTCAGTTCCATGAGTGTGCTTCTTTTCGCGTAATGCTTGCGAGGGTTGCGTATAACGTGTGACGGCTCAGCCGGATTGCTGTGCGAAGCGCAGCCAACGATCGGTCAACTGTGCGTCGAGGGCGACCGCGCCGGTGAGCGTCGAGATTCTGTCGACGGCCTGTGCGTCGCAGTACGCGGCAAGGCCATCGACGATGTGTCCCATCACCGCCGGATCGCGGAACGACGCCGTGCCGACTTGCACCGCCGACGCGCCCGCGAGCATGAATTCGACGGCGTCGTCTGCCGTTTCAATGCCGCCGCAGCCGATGATCGGAATGCGCACCGCGCGATGACACTGGTGCACGAGCCGTACCGCGAGCGGCTTGATCGCCGGCCCCGACAGTCCGCCCATCACGTTGCCGAGCTTGGGTTTGCGCGTGCGCACGTCGATGGCCATGCCGAGCACCGTGTTGCCCATGACGATGGCGTCGGCGCCGGCGTCTTCCGCGGCTTTGGCAATCAGCGCAATCTGGCCTGCGTTGGGCGTGAGCTTCACCCACAGCGGATGCGAAGTGCGCCGGCGAATGGCGCTCACGGCCTTGTAAGTGCTCTCGGGTTGCATGGCGAAGGCCATGCCGTCCGCTTCGAGGTTCGGGCAGGAGATGTTCGCTTCGATGGCTGCGACTTCCGGCAGCGACAGCGTCTCGCAGGCTTCCCCGAACGACTCTGCCGTGTCGGCTGACACGGACACGACGACAGGCGTATCGAAGCGTGTGTAAGCGGGCAGCACATCGCGGCGATAGGCGTCGAGCCCCTTGCTGGGAATGCCGATGGAGTTGAGCATGCCGCTGGCGGTCTCGGCCACGCGGGGCGTCGGATTGCCCGCGCGCGTGGTCGGCGAGACGCTCTTGATGACCAGCGCCCCAAGCCGGGTCAGGTCGAGCGCTTCGGCATATTCGACAGCGAAGCACCCGGACGCCGGCATCACCGGATTGCGCAGCGTGAGTGATCCGATGCGTACGGAAAGATCAGCCAAAGTCCACCTCCCCGACAACGTCGCGAATCGGAAACACGGGGCCTTCGCGGCAGACACGCAGGAATTGCTTGTCGCCGTCGCGATCGAACAGCCGCACGCACGACAGGCAGACGCCCATGCCGCAGGCCATCCGTTGTTCCATCGCGACTTCGGCCGTGATGTGCGGGTGAGCGTGCAGCACACGCTGGAGCAACATCAACAGGCGATGCGAGCCGCACGTGTAGACCGCGTCGTGCGGTGCGGCGTCGAGCAGGGCGCGAATGCGCGGCTCCAGCGTCTCGACGGCCGACGAGCCATCGGTGTCAAACACGCAATGTACGTCGGCCAATGCGCGGGCCTCAGGCGAGCGCAGGAATTCGTCGCGCATCAGGTCGGCTTCGCTGCGGGCCGACATGACGACCGTCAGCTTCAATCCGGCGGCCGCCGCGCGCTGCACGAGCGGCGCCATCGTTGCCAGACCCACGCCGCGCGCTACCAGCATCACGCGTTGCCACGGCTTGGATTGCGTATTGAGCGTGAACGTGTTGCCGAGCGGGCCGACGATATCGAGCGTCGCACCTTCCTGCAATGTGGCGAGCGCGCGTGTGCCGACGCCCGTCACGTTGTAGAGAAACTCGATGGTGTCCGGCTCGGGGCCTGTGCCATACACGCTCATCGGGCGCAGCAGGAACGGCGCGTCGCTGTCCGTGACCGGGCACTTCAGTTGATAGAACTGGCCGGGCTGTGTCGTGAGGGCGATGGGCGCATCGGCTTGCAGACGCAGATAGCGATAACGGGCGTTGACGGCATGATGCGTGAGCACGCGGCAGCGATGCGTGGCGACCGTGGGCGGGCAGCACGTGCTGTCTTGTGCGTTGCATGTCTCCGGGTGCACCCGCGCCAATGGGCGGGTGACGTCAGGACACGTCAGAGTGGCAACTGACATGGGGGCTCCGAATGTTGGGGGATGGCGTTGTGAGGCGACGCGTTCACGTCGTGACGTTGCGTGTGTCGCCGACGTCTCGTATGTCGTTATTCGAGTTCAACGCCTTTGAGTTCGGGGATCAGGAAACGCGTCGCGAACATGTCGAGCACATACAGGCCCGCGAGCAGCGCGATGGCAATCTGGAATGAGTAGCGTGCGGCGAGTGCGCCCACGACGACAGGCCCCAGCCCGCCGATGGCGCGTCCGATGTTCCACAGCACGTTTTGCGCAGTGGCGCGTGCTGCCGTGGGGTAGGCCTCGGACATGAGCGTGCCGTAGCCGCCGACCATGCCGTTGACGAACATGCCCATCAACGCGCCGGCGAAGAGCATGACCGTGGGATCGGTCAACTGCGAGTAGACGATCACCATCACCACGGCGCCAGCCTGATACAGCAGGAACGTGGGACGGCGTCCGATGCGGTCGGCCAGTTGCCCGAAAACCCACACGCCGATCATCATGCCGATCACAGTCGCCGCGGTCCAAAGGCCGGACTTCGTGAGCGAGAAGCCAAGCTTCTGCGAGAGGAACGTCGGCAGCCAGATCATGATGCCGTAGTAGCCGAAGTTCTGAACCGAGCAAAGAATCACGATGCCCAGACTCACGCGAGTGGTGCGGGCGTCCTTCACGAGCAGACGGAAGGCGTTGCTGCCCTGGCCCGGCTTCGCGGTCTTGTCCGTGCGTCGCACGAAGACTTCGGGCTCGTGCAGCTTGTTACGCAGCACCCAGGCGACGAGGGCAGGCAACACACCGACGAGGAACATGCCGCGCCAGCCGATGTGCATCAGCAGCAGCGGCGTGAGGAGTGCTGCGGCGAGCACGCCCGTCTGCCAGCCGAGCGCGACATACGACGAGACTCGGGCGCGTTTGGCCGCAGGCCAGGCCTCGGCGGCCAGTGCCATGCCGATGCCGAACTCGCCGCCGAGCCCGATGCCCGCAATCGTGCGATACACGAGCAAGTCCCAGAAGCCCTGCGCAAACGCGCACAGCCCGGTGAAGATGGCGAACAGCAGAATCGTCCACGTGAGCATGCGGACACGGCCATAGCGGTCCGAGAGCGCGCCGAACAGAATGCCGCCCGCGACCGCACCGATCAGTGTCCACGTCACCAGCGCACCGGCTTGCCCGGGTGAGAGCTGCAGCCCGACCGTAATCGCCGGCAGCATGAAGCCGAGGATGAGCAGATCGAAACCGTCCATCGCGTAACCGATGGCAGAGCCCGCGAGCGCTTTCCATGCGTAAGGCGTGACGATGTCGTCGGACGAGGCACCCGCGCGTTGCGCACTCGGTGTGTTCAGGTTGGCTTCCATGATCGGTTCCTGTGGGGCGGCGAATCGACGCAGCGATAAACGCTCCGTGGTTTTCGTCAAATTGTCTAAATTTCTAGACGATCAAGTGAAAAAAATACCGCCGGCGGGTGCACGCCAAGACTCAAGTCCTCACGGACTTACGCATAGGCTTCGGTCGTCAGTTGCGCGGCGAAGTCGTTCAGCGTGGCGAGGAAGCTGGCATCGGAGGTGGCTGCCGCATCGCGCAACGTCGTGGCATAGGCTCTGCTGCGGGCGAGGAATGCCTGAAAGGTCTCGCCGTTGGCGGCAATGCCCGACTGACGCTCCGTGAACGTTTGTGCGGACTGCGCCAGCAACAGCAACGCCGCCGATTCCCGCGTGGCCGTGCGCGACGCATTGAGACAACGTGCGGCAAAGTCCTCAATGTCGGACAGACCGGCCGTGTCGCGTTGCAACCAGACACATGCAAGCTTCAAGTCCATCATGCTCTCCATTTGTCTAAATATTTAGACTAAACGAACCCGGCGGGGCAGGCAAGGCGAAAATAATCAGGTCAAACCCTGATGTTGAAGCCCGGTGACGGTCGCTGTTTTCGATGAAAATCGCGTGCCGTCACCGGCTTCCTGAGGACTGACGATTGTCGCCAGTCCTCATTCAGAACGTCATCTTCAGAACTTCATGCGCAGACCGGCACCGTACGTCTGGCCGGTCGACAGATCGCTCATATGGTCGTACTTGTACGCGGCGTAAATATCGGTGCGTTTGGACAGCGGGTAGTCGTAGCCGAGCGCCCAGGTGGTGCGACGCTGGTTGTCGCCCGAGCCGTTCGATCCGGTGTAGGCGACCGAGGCGAGCACGCTGCCGCCGCCGAGCGGCACCGAAGCGCCCAACTGTCCGGTGTTCGCGTGGAAGTTGCCGCTCGTAGCCTGACTCGCGATGAGCATGTACTGGGCGAAGACCTTCACCACGGCGAAGTCGTACGAGAGGCCGAGCTGTGCGGTGTTCTGGTTGTTCAGGCCCGTCACGCCAGGCAACTGCGCGCCGAAGTCCCCCGGCGTCGAGCTGAAGTTCACGTACTGGTAGTTCAAGGCAGCAGCGAACGGCCCATTGGCGTAGGTGATGGCGGCGGCCCATTTCTTCGCGCTGTGATCGGTCGGGCTATTGCCGGTGGCGTATAGCAGCGTGCCTGCCAGACCCGCGTAGGTCGGCGAGGTGTACGCGATGGCGTTGTTCCATGCCGAGTCACCCACCACGCCTTGCGTCCCCAGACCCTTGTAGGTATGGAAGATCATCGGCGAGAAGGTGTACGAGTTGTTGAACGGGTTGAATTGGATTGTGGCGAGATACAGCGGGGTGGTGATGCGTCCGAGGCGCAAGGTGCCCATCGCGTTGGACAGGCCAACGTAGGCATTGCGCGAGAAGAAGCTGTCGCCGGCGAAGCGCCCGTAGGTGCCGTTGTTCGGCTGGAAGTAGCTCTCCAGCACGAACAGCGCGCTATTGCCGCCGCCCAGATCTTCGGTGCCGGCCATGCCCCAATACGACGTGGTCATGCCGCCGCCTTGCTGCACGACGGCCGCATTGCCGCCGGGGTTCTTCACCGAGCCGACGTAAGCGTCTGCCAGGCCGTAGAAGCTCACGCTCGACTGCGCGTAAGCCGTGGTGGTGAGCGTCGCGGCGCTCAGTGCGGCGGCGCCAGCCACCTTGTGCCAGGTTTTCATCATTCCCTCTTTGTTGTATAAATTTCTGGACGGCGCGCAGGCTATCACCACCGGCGCGTGGGGTCATCCCCCAAACCACGTCGGGCGTGCCCTCGGTGCAGGGCATTCCCATGCAATGGGGTATCCGTGTTCGGGATCGTGCAGATGTCTAAAAAAATAGACAATCGAAAAAATATTCGACGTCGCGATGTGGGGTGTTTGCGACAGTGCGTGTTCGTTCAGGGCTGAGATAGGGGGCAACGAGACGACAAAGAGGCTGCGTCGGGACGCGTAGGCGACCGGTATAATCCCGGCACTGCAATGCGGGCGCGGCGTGAGTCGTCGGGCCGGGCATTGGCATCGGACAGGAGGCGATTTGAATCGAGCTGCGACGACATCCCGGGCGCCAAGGGGCGCGCGTTTCAATTTCCGAGCCATCGGCGAACGTTTGCGCGCCTACCGGTTGGCGGCGGAGTTGCGAAGTGAGGATGTGGCGGAGCAACTCGATATCTCGCGTGCGGCCATCTATAAGCTCGAGCGCGGCGAGATCGTCAAGATCGATACGCTGGAGCGGCTCGCAGCGCTGCTGGGCGTGTCGCTCGCGAATTTGCTCGGCGTGGAAGTCGAATATCACGACTCGGCGGTGAGCTATTTCGAACGGATGCGTCAGTTGGAGAGCCGCTCGGAGCGCATTGTTGCGCACTTCGATCCGATCTCGTTCCTGCTGACGTCGGAAGACTACGACGTGTGGCTGCGTCATATGCTTGACGAGAGCATTCCGCCCACGCTCGCCGACCGCCACTGGACGAACACGATCGATCGTGTGCTCGGCATTCTGCAGGAGCGCAAGTCGAGCTTTTCGCGTCACCGGCTGGCGGTCACCAGCCTCATCGGACTGCGCCAGATCGAGCAGTTCCTGCATCACGGACTGGTCGGGCGGCTGGGACTGCCGCCGGGCGTACAGCTTGAGCGGAAGATGGCGGCACGACGTGAGGTCGCGCGCATTGTCGAGTTTCTCGAAGCCGATACCACGGGTGTGCAGATCGGCATCGTGAGCGACAACATGCCCAACGAGACGTTCCAGATCTTCGAAGCGCAGGGCGAAGCCTATGTCGCGGTGTCGCCGTTCCGGCTGGGCGAATTGCCTAATCTGCGTACCGGCATTGCCACCATTACCACGTCACCTGACGGCGTCGGCATGTATCGCGCCATGATCGACCGGCTGTGGGCCGATTCGGCGAAGGGCAAGGAAGGCGCCGCCCTGTTGGGGCAATTGCTCGCGCGGTTCTGAACACCCAGGCGGGGAGATACGACGCTCTCCTGTGCTTCATTGGGCACATTCGTTGGGCATGGGAAACCAATCAAACTGTCCCACAATACGAAACTTGCCCACGTAATCGACATCGCGGAACGGCAAATCCTACTAGTCTCCTTGCGCCAGAAGACCATTCGGTCTGACTACAAGGAGATGATTTATGGGCACAGTTTCCGCGGCATCGGGCCATTCGCCGGTGCAACTCGTTTTCGCCACTTTGTCGAAGCCGCCAGAGGATGGGAATAGCTTCGGCTCGGACTTCCATCGGCTTGCCTCTGTCGCAACGTCCCCGCTCGGATCGGCTGCCA
>JARLJF010000101.1 GCA_031291335.1 Pandoraea sp.
CCGCATCAGCACATCGGGATGTCGCGCACGCGGGGGCGCATCGCGATGATCGGAAATTTCTGTAGGCACGGCGGCCATGACGAACTTCTCCAGAATCGACCCGGGGGCCGGAAGGTCTCCATCCATTCCCCTCTCGGTGGGTGGATGTATTCTATATGAATACTTATGATTCATATGAAATCATCGTAACGGAAAAATTCGACATGGGAGAAGCGTTTTTTCCGATCGGTGTGGGCGACCCGGCGCAGAGCCGCGCGAGACGGGGCCTTCAGGGAAATGTTTCGGACGTGCGCGGGCACGCCGAAATGCGGGATCGGAAAAAAATAAAGCCCGGCGCGTGGCCGGGCTCGGGGAAAAGTGCGCGTGACGTTCGCAGGGGATGCCGTGCGAACGTCCCTCGGCTCAGTAGGAGGGGGGCGTAATCACCCAGACGATCTCAGCGGGCGTGTTGCCCGGATTGCGGTATCGGTGCGGCGTGTGGCTCTCGAAGGTGAAACTGTCGCCGGCTTCCAGGATGAAATGCTGCTCTCCGACCCAGAGTTCGAGGGTGCCTTTGATCACGACACCGCCTTCTTCGCCACGATGCTGATACGCGTCGCCGCTGTCGGAGCCGGGGGCCATCACAGACCACAGCAATTCGAGCTGCCCGCTCAGGTTCGGTGAGAGCAGGTAGTCGGCGATGCCCGAGTCGAACGTCAGTTGGCGGCGGCGCTCGCGTCGCACGACGACGCCGCCGTCCGAGGGCTCGGCACTCTCTCCGTGCGGAAAGAACCAGCTCACCTGCACGCCGAGGGCGGCCGCAACATCATGCAAGGCGCCAATCGTCGGCTTGCTCTTGCCGCGTTCCAGTTGGCTCAGAAAGCCGATGGACTTGCCGCAAAGGGCCGACAGGTCTTGCAGCGACAGACTGCGCGCCTTGCGCAAGCTCTTGATCTCGGGGCCGATCCAGTCGAGCGGTGCCGCGTCGTCGCTGGCACCGGCATGGCTTGCCGCGGCCGGCGCTTTCTTGCGCACGGCGGGCTGACGCGTCGATGCCGCCGGCGCACGCCGCGCGCGCGGCGTCGTTTGCACGGCCGTCTCGCCCTGCGGCGTGGTCCCCGATTTCTTGTGTACTGGCATCCCGATCCCCAACGTGTTGCGCAAGCGACACGCCTGCGCGTCGCGTCCCGAATTCTAGCCGACGACGTCGCACCGTCGTCGCGAAGCGAGCGGTGGGCGCGTTGATACGTCGCTGCCAGCATCGTCGATATTTCAAAAGTAATGTCTAATTTTCACATTAATGAAAATTCATTGCAAAATTTTCACGTCAAATCTACACTGGCCCGGCCATCGCGTTGTGGTGTCCGACGCGCTTCCGAGCGGTCACAGCGCTTAGGAGCGGCGCATCACGCGCTGGCAGGCAGCACCTGACAAACCCACCCGAATCGCCGGCGCTCCCGGCATGCTTTCTTGACGAGATCTACTTCATGTTGAATTCAGCCCGCAGCAACGCATCGCTCCAGGCGCGCAAGGACGCCGCCTGCGCCAAAGGCATTGGCGTCATGACGCAGCACTTCACCGCTCATGCCCGGAACGCCGAGATCTGGGACGTGGAGGGCAATCGTTTCATCGATTTCGCCGGCGGCATTGCCGTGCTGGCGACGGGCCATCGCCATCCGCGCATCGTGGCCGCCGTGCAGGAGCAACTGGCGCAGTTTCATCACACGTGCTTCCACGTCACGCCCTATGAGGGGTACGTCGCCCTGTGCGAGCGGTTGAACGAGATCACGCCGGGCAAGTTCGCGAAGAAGACCGCACTGTTCACGACGGGCGCAGAAGCCGTGGAGAACGCCATCAAGGTGGCACGCGCGGCGACCGGTCGCAGCGCAGTGATCGCGTTCTCCGGTGCGTTCCATGGCCGCACGATGATGGGCATGGCACTGACGGGCAAAGTCGCGCCGTACAAGCTGGGCTTCGGGCCGATGCCGGCCGAAGTGTTCCACGCACCGTATCCCGTCGCATTGCACGGCGTGAGTGTGGACGACAGCATGGCGGCGCTGGAGTCGCTCTTCAAAACGGATGTTGACCCGCGACGTGTCGCCGCAATCTTCATCGAACTGGTGCAGGGCGAAGGCGGCTTCTATGTGGCGCCGCCCGAGTTCGTGAAGCGGTTGCGCGCGTTGTGCGATCGGCACGGCATTTTGCTGGTGGTGGATGAAGTACAGACGGGGTTCGCGCGCACCGGCAAGCGTTTTGCGCTGGAGCACTACGAGGCGGATGCCGATCTGATCACGATGGCAAAGAGTCTGGCCGGCGGCTTTCCGCTTTCGGCGCTCACCGGCCGGGCCGAACTGATGGACGCCGCAGGCTCAGGGGGCATCGGCGGCACGTACGCGGGCAATCCGCTCGCCTGCGCCGCGGCGCTCGCGGCCATCGACGTCATCGAAGAGGAAGGATTGATCGAGCGCGCGTCGGTGCTCGGCGACCAACTGAAATGCACGCTGGAAGGCTTGCGCAAGGAAGTGCCGGAGATCATCGACGTGCGCGGCCCGGGGGCCATGGTGGCGGTGGAATTCGGTGCCGCCGACACCGGTGTGCCCGACGCCGACATGACGCGGCGTGTGCAGGCCGAAGCGCTCAAGCGGGGCCTGTTGCTGCTGATTTGCGGCGTCTACGGCAACGTCATTCGCTTCCTGTTTCCGCTGACCATCGAAGATGATGTCTACGCACAGGGCCTCGCCGTTCTTGCCGAGTCGATTCATGCCGCGCGCGTGGCGTGAGGGAATGCCGATGAAACCGAATTACATCAACGGCGAGTGGGTGCCGGGTGCTGCCGCTACGCCGAACGTCAATCCTTCGGATACGGATGACGTCGTGGGGGAATACGCGCGCGCCGATGCCTCGACCACGCGCGACGCTATCGCTGCGGCGAGGCATGCCGGCCCCGCATGGGCGCATGCGACACCGCAAGTCCGCGCCGACGCGCTCGATGCGATCGGCACCGAGTTGATCGCCCGCAAGCAGGCGCTTGGCGAACTGCTCGCCCGCGAGGAGGGCAAGTCGTTGCCGGAAGCGGTGGGCGAAGCGGCACGTGCCGGCCAGATTTTCAAGTTCTTCGCCGGGGAGGCGCTGCGTCCCGGTGGTGAACATCTGGCGTCGCTGCGCCCGGGGATCACCGTCGACATCACGCGAGAACCACTTGGCGTGGTCGGCATCATCACGCCGTGGAACTTCCCGCTAGGCATTCCCGCATGGAAGATTGCGCCGGCCCTCGCACATGGCAACAGCGTTGTCTTCAAGCCTGCCGATCTGGTGCCTGCGTCTGCGTGGGCACTCTCGGAAATCATCAGCCGGGCCGGGCTGCCGGCGGGCACCTTCAATCTGGTGATGGGACGTGGGCGTGAGGTCGGGCAGGCGCTGCTCGATTCGCGCGACGTGGCGGGCATTAGCTTCACCGGGTCCGTGGCGACGGGCAAGAGCGTGCTGCTCAGTGCCGCGCAGCGATTTGCGAAGGTGCAAATGGAGATGGGCGGCAAGAACCCGCTGATCGTGCTCGAGGACGCCGATCTCGATACCGCCGTCGAGTGTGCCGTGCAGGGCGCATATTTCTCGACGGGGCAGCGTTGCACGGCGTCGAGTCGCCTGATCGTCGACAAGCGGATTCACGATCGCTTCGTGAAGGCGCTGACGGCGCGTCTGGCGACCCTGCGCATTGGCGATGCCCGCGATCCGGCGACACAGATCGGCCCGGTGGTCAGCGAGGGACAGTTACAGACCGATCTCGACTACATCGCCATCGGCCGGGAAGAGGGCGCAACGCTGGCCTTCGGGGGCGAGCGGCTCACGCGGGAGCGTCCGGGCTATTACCTCTCACCTGCGCTGTTCGTCGACGCGCACAACGATATGCGTATCGCCCGTGAGGAAATCTTCGGGCCGGTGGCGTGTGTCATTCCGGCCGACGATTACGAGCACGCACTCGCGCTCGCCAACGACACCGAGTTCGGATTGTCGGCCGGCATTTGCACGACGTCGCTGAAGTACGCGAATCACTTCAAGCGGCACGCGCAGGCCGGAATGACGATGACCAACGTGTCCACGGCAGGGGGCGACTATCACGTGCCGTTCGGCGGGCGCAAGGCGTCGAGCTACGGGGCACGCGAGCAGGGTCGCTATGCTGCCGAGTTCTATACGACGGTCAAAACGTCGTACGTGGCGGCATAACGGGAGGGGGGCCGGCGATGCCGGTCCCGATCCGCTATGACGATGACGACGCGGTGGTCGAGACGAGGGCGGGCGCCGGATTTCCCTCGTCCGGCCGCTCCCCGGTGAGCAGGTAGCGCATGAGATCGGCCACGGGGCGAATGCGTTCCCCGAACGGCAGCGGGTCGCGGCCGCGGAAGAAGAGTCCGCGCGCTACGTCGCCCCGCACGGCCTGCGCGAGTTTCAGATCGATGCAGAACTGGCCGATGCGCGCCACGCCGTCGCGAAGCCCGCAAGCCTGCAAGCAATCGAATCCTTCCAGACATTGCCGCACTTTCGCCTTGGCTTGAAGTGCCGTCTCACGCGACAGGTATTTCTTGAGCCAGGGCGTCAGCACGGCGCGCGCCGGCAGTCCGGCCACACTGGTGAACTCGGCGATGTCTTCCGGTCGCGCGCTCGCCAGCACCTCCTTGAAGGCCGGATGCGCATCCGATTCTTCGGTGACGGCGAACGCCGTTCCCAACTGCACGCCGGCCGCGCCGTTGTCGAGCCAATGCCGCACCTGCTCATGACGATGGATGCCGCCGGCCACGATCAGCGGCACACTGGCCCAGTCGATACCGAGCGTCGCGTAGATCTCACGGCATTCCGACAGCACGCGTTCAAACGAAAAGCGCGCGTCGCCCAGGTCCTCGATGCGCGACGCCCCCAGATGCCCGCCCGCATGCGCCGGATGCTCGATGACGATGGCGTCGGGCAGGCGTCCCTTCTTCATCCACTTGCGCAGCACGAGACTCACACCACGCGAGTCCGACAGAATCGGAATGAGCGCGACGTGCGGATGCGCGGCGGTGAGTTCCGGTAAATCTAGCGGGAGCCCGGCGCCCATGACGATGGCGTCGGCACCGCTTTCGCATGCCTGCCTCACCAGCGAGGCGTGCGCACTCACGGCTTTCATGACGTTGACCGCCACGAGGCCGTTGCCGTCGGCAATGGCCTTGGCCGCACGAACTTCTCGATCCAGCGCGATCAGATTGACGGCCTCGATGGCCGCCTTGTCGCGCGTGCCTTCGACTTGCGCGAGCAGGTCGGGGTGATGGTGGCGCAGATCGATACTCGCGATCGTGCCCACACCGTTGTGCCGTGCCACCGTGCCCGCCAGACGGTGCGCGGAGATGCCGATTCCCATGCCGCCTTGCACCACCGGCACCAGCCGGCGGCCGGCCAGCGTCAACCATTGCTCGTTCATGTCAGTTCCGTTCGTCGAAGTTGGCTCGCTCGCGCGAATGCGCCGCAACGGCTTCGCACACGCCAGAAGGCAGTCTGGCACCTGCCCGGCGAACGGTTCTTGCGATGGGTCAAGCGCGGGGGCGCTCAGGCGGTGTTCTCCGTGCGGCATGACGTCGCAGTGCCCGGCACCGTGCCGAGGGCGATGCCGCCGACAATCAGGACGAGGGCGATCCAGACATCCAGTCCGAGCGACTCGCGCAGGATGAGTGCCGAGGCCAGCGTGCCGACCACCGGCACGCCGAGCAGGCCGAGCGACGTGACGCCCGCCGGCAACTGACGCGTGACCACGCCAGCGAGCCAATAGGCGATGCCACCGCCTATCACCCCGCCGTAGGCCAGCAACCCCGAAAACGCTGCCCAGCCGGTAACGCGCGGGGGGCCGTCGACCACGAGCGCGAGCGTGCACATCACGGCGCTGGCGAGCAGCAACTGCCACGGACTGAGTTCGAACGGGCCATTGACCCAGCGATGCGCGCGCATATGCACGATAGCCACCGCCCAGACGAAGGCCGACGCCAGCACCAGCGCATTGCCGAACACGGCGTGACGGTCGTGCCAGTCGAACGCGAGCGGGTTGAACATCACCGCCAGACCGAGCAAGCCGCAGGCGAGTCCGAGCACGCGTCGCGGCGTGAGTGCTTCGCCCAGCCACACGCGGGCGGCCGGCATTACCCAGAGGGGCGTGGTGTAGGCGAGCACGGCGGAGCGCCCGGCGCTGACGTATTGCAGACTCAGGGCGACGAGCAGGGAGAAGACCGTCATGTGCAGCAGGCCGACGCTCAGAATGACGGGTAAGTCGCCCCGGCGCGGCAGCACAAGACGGCGGGTCAGTGCGCAAATGAGGAACAGCGTCGTCATGCCGATGGCCGAGCGCAACGCTGCGCTCCACCACGGCGACACATGCGCGAGCAAGGCCTTGCTCACCGGCCAGTTCACGCCCCAGGCCACGATGACGATGGCAAAAAGCAGACCGGCATGCGAGCGCACGGAAGACCGATTCGAGGCAAGACGTTGCAAGCTGGCAGGCAGATTCACGCGCACGGGCTCCGGGAAGTCGCGGATGGGCGTCCCGCCACAGGCGGAACGCGCTATCCCGTCACGTTAGGGCAGCCGTGGAGGGTAGAGAAGCGCCAGAAACGAGGCAATCGGTGGTGCCACGCTGCAAGCACCCCGGGCCCTGCGCGGCGGCTGGCCGCAACAGGGCTGAATGGGGGCAGACGTTATCCGTTGACGCGCGCCTTGGGCGGTGTGCCGCTCAGCTTCATGCACAGGCCGCGCAGGAACACGCGCAGACCGTCGCTCTTGCCCAGTTGCGGGCGGTGACGGAACACGTCGTAGTTGGCCGCCTCGATCATGTCGAGAATGCGCAGGCCGCCATGCACCACGCAGCACAGTTCGAGCCCGAAGCGGCCCGGCACGCGGTTGGCGAGCGGTGCGCCGCGCAGCATCATCTGGCGGGCGAAGTCGACTTCGTAGCGCATGAGTGCACGCCACCGGTCGTCGAACGTCTGCGCACCGATGTCGGCGTCGCTCACGCCGAAGCGGGTCATGTCGTCTTGCGGCAGATACACGCGTGCCTTGCGCCAGTCGACTTCCACGTCCTGCCAGAAGTTGATGAGTTGCAGCGCGGAGCAGATATCGTCCGAGCAGGCGATGTTCTCGGGCGTGTCGAGCTTGAACAGGCCGAGCATGATGCGCCCGACCGGGTCGGCCGAGCGGCGCGTGTAGTCGCGCAATTCGGCAAACGTTGCGTAACGCTTGACCTCGATGTCCTGATCGAATGCCGAGAGCAGGTCGGAGAAGGGCTGAACGCTCAACTGGTGCTCGGCAATGACGCGCGCGAGCGCGGCGAACAGCGGCTTGTCGGGCGACGTTGGCTGTCCGGCGGCGATCTTGTCGAGTTCGGCCTGATAGGCCGCAAGGCTGGCGTGACGCTCGGCGTTGGTCGCATCGCCTTCGTCGGCAATGTCGTCGGCGGTGCGTGCGAAGTTGTAGATCACGCCTACCGGCGCGCGCATCTCGCGCGGCAGCAGGATACTGGCGACCGGGAAGTTCTCGTAATGCTCGATCTTGGCGTCAGAAGTCATCAGGCGGGGTAAGGCAATTGGGGCAACGCGGCTGCGCTGAGTGCCCCGAGATTCTATGCTATCGTTCCAAATCCTGGCGGGAAAGTCGCGCCAATCCCCGGTATACTTCCCTCCTTGCAAGAATCCCCTGAGTTTTTTCCGTGGTGTCACCCTGTTCCCCTGCACGACGAGGAGCCTCGTGAGCGTCGCCGAACCGATCGAAATTTCGCCTGAGCAAAGCAGCGCACGTGTGGCGTCAGGCAGCAGTTTTTACGCTGCCATGCGCATTCTGCCGCCCGCACAGCGAGAAGGCATGTTCGAGATCTATGCCTTTTGCCGCGCCGTAGACGATATTGCCGACGACGGCGAAGACACGTCGGCGAGCCGTATGTCGCGCCTGGCCGCATGGCGGCGCGATCTGGCCGATCTGTACGAAGGTCGCCCGTCGCCGTCGCTCGCAAACCTTGCTCGTGTGGTCAAGCAATTCGACCTGAAGCACGAAGACTTCCTTGCCGTCATCGACGGCATGGAAATGGACGCTTGCGGCCCGATCGTCGCCCCCGATCTGCCCACGCTCGATCTGTATTGCGATCGCGTGGCGAGTGCCGTCGGCCGTCTGTCGGTCAAGGTGTTCGGCATGCCCGAGCAGGACGGCATCGACCTGTCCTATCACCTCGGCCGTGCGCTCCAACTGACGAATATTTTGCGCGATATCGACGAAGACGCCGGCATCGGCCGTGTCTATCTGCCGCGCGAAACGCTGGCCGACGCCGGTATCGTGGGCGCCACGCCGGAGACGGTCGTCGCCGCCCAGCTCGATCGTGCCTGTGCGCCGCTCGTGGCTCAGGCGCGTGAACATTACGCGAAGGCACGCGCGATCATGGCGCGGCATCCGCGTCGCGTGGTCGTTGCCCCCGCCGTGATGGCCAAGGCCTACGGTGCGATTCTCGACAAACTCATTGCGCGCGGCTTCGCCGTGCCGCGCGAGCGCGTGCGTGTGCCGCGCTGGCGTCTCATTCTGATGCTGCTGCGGCAGATGGCTTTCTGATGGCGGGCACGGTTCACGTCATCGGCGCCGGCCTTGCAGGGCTGGCCGCCGCGGTAAGGCTCGCCACGCGCGGCGTGTCGGTCGTGCTGCACGAGGCCGCACCGCAAGCGGGCGGGCGTTGCCGCTCCTACTTCGACCGGCAGTTGAACGCCGTGATCGACAACGGCAATCATCTGGTGCTCTCGGGCAATACGACGATGCGTGAATTCACGCGCACCATCGGCGCCGAGCACACGCTGACCGGCCCCGATCGCGCCGAGTTCGCGTTCATCGATCTCGATAGCGACGAACGCTGGACGGTGCGTCTGTCGGAAGGCCGGCTGCCGTGGTGGATCTTCGACAAAAATGCTCGGGTGCCGGGCACGAAGTGGTCGGACTATCTGTCGCTCGCGCCGCTGCTGCGCGCAGGGCCCGATGCGACGATGACTGACGCCATGAATTGCCCGCCCATGCTGTACCAGCGGCTGATTCACCCGTTGTTTCTGGCGGTGCTCAACGCCGATCCGGCCGAAGGCTCGGCGCAGATGGCGGCCGCTGTCATTCGCGAGACGCTGGCGGCGGGTGGCAAGGCTTGTCATCCGCTGATTGCGAGCGAGGGACTGGACGTATCGTTCGTCACGCCCGCGTTGGCCTTCCTGGAAGCGAAGGGCGCGCGCGTGATGATGCAGCACCGTGTGCGGGCGTTGAACTATGCACCGGACGGCAGCCGCGTCGAATCGATTGATTTTGGCGATGGCCCGGAAGCCCTTGGGGCCGACGATGCCGTCGTGCTCGCCGTGCCGCCGAATGTCGCGGCCGCGCTGGTGCCGGAGCTGACCACGCCGGATGAATACCGGGCTATCGTGAACGCCCATTTTCAGGTGCCGCCGCCGCCGGGTTGCCCGCCGATGATCGGTGTGGTGAATGGTGTGAGCGACTGGATTTTCGCCTTCGATGGCCGTCTGTCGGTCACGATCAGCGGTGCGGATCATCTGCTCGACGAATCGCGGGAATCGCTCGCGCTTCGGATCTGGGAGGAGGTCGCCCGCGCCTGTCAGGTGCCGTCCACGCCGATGCCGGTGTGGCAGTTGGTGCGTGAGAAGCGCGCCACGTTTGCGGCAACGCCGGCGCAGGACAAGCGTCGTCCCGGTGTGAAGACGCGCTGGCGCAATCTCGTGCTGGCCGGCGACTGGACGGCCACCGGGTTGCCCGCGACCATCGAGGGCGCGCTGCGCAGCGGCAACCGGGCGGCTGACGTGCTGCGTCCGGCCTGAGCCCTGTCAGATCGTCTTACGCGCCAGCCGGGCAGCAGAACCCGGCGCAATCGCAAGAGTGAATGTTTAACCGGCGTGTACCCCGCGCCGCTCATACGCCTTTGAGTAGGCAAGAACGCCATGGATACGATACGCGATGCTTCCGAAAAGGAAGCGCGACGCACGGCCACTGCCACGGCCGTGGACCTCAAACTGCATACCGAACTTGCCCAGAAGGTGAGCACGGCAATGGCCACGCAGACCCTTGAAACCGGAATCGACCGTTCGATCACGGCATTGCTCGACCTGCAACAAGACGACGGTCACTGGCTGTTCGAACTGGAAGCCGACTCGACCATTCCGGCCGAGTACGTGTTGCTTCGTCACCATCTGGGTGAGAAGGTCGATGCTGAACTCGAAGCGAAGATCGCCGCGTATCTGCGCCGTATTCAGGGTGACCATGGCGGCTGGCCGCTGTTTCACAACGGCAAGTTCGACATGAGCGCCAGCGTGAAGGCGTACTTCGCGCTCAAGATGATCGGCGAGCCGATCGACGCCCCGCATATGGTGCGCGCCCGTGAGGCCATCCTCTCGCGCGGCGGCGCACAGAATTCGAACGTCTTCACGCGCATTCTGCTGGCACTCTACGGCGTGCTCGAATGGAAAGCCGTGCCGATGATGCCCGTCGAGATCATGCTGCTGCCGCAGTGGTTCCCCTTCCATCTGTCGAAGGTGTCGTACTGGGCGCGCACCGTGATCGTGCCGCTGCTCGTGCTGCAGGCGAAGCGTCCGCGTGCGCGCAATCTGAAGGGCGTGGGCATCGACGAACTATTCATCGGCAGCCCCAAGGACGTGGGTCCGCCCAAGCGCGCACCGCATCAGAGCCGTTTCTGGTTCACGTTCTTCTCGGGGGTCGATCATGTGCTGCGCGTGCTCGATCCGTTCTTCCCCAAGAAGCTGCGCGAGAAGTCGATTCAGCGTGCCGTCGATTTCGTCGAAGAGCGTCTGAACGGTGAAGACGGTCTCGGCGCGATTTATCCGGCGATGGCCAACTCGGTCATGATGTACGACGTGCTCGGCTATCCGGAAGATCATCCGAGCCGCGCGATCGCGCGCAAGTCGGTCGAGAAGCTGGTGACGCCGGCCGATGACGAGACGTACGTGCAGCCGTGTCTGTCGCCGGTGTGGGACACCGCCTTGTCGGCACACGCGTTGCTGGAAACGGGGGACAAGCGTGCCATCGAACTGGCGGGCAAGGGCCTCGAGTGGCTCATTCCTCTGCAAATTCTGGATGTGCGCGGCGACTGGATTTCGCGTCGTCCGAACGTGCGTCCGGGCGGCTGGGCCTTCCAGTTTGCCAACCCCCATTACCCGGACGTGGACGACACCGCTGTCGTCGCTATGGCGATGGATCGTTACGAGAAGCTCGCCGGCACCTTCGAGAACGACAAGGTCGATGCGAGCGCGCGTCCGATGCGTTACGCGATCGATCGCGGCACGGAGTGGGTCATCGGCATGCAGAGCAGCAACGGTGGCTGGGGGGCGTTCGAGCCCGAGAACACTCACCTGTATCTGAACAACATTCCGTTTTCGGATCACGGCGCACTGCTCGACCCGCCGACGGTGGATGTCTCCGCGCGCTGCCTGTCGATGCTGGCGCAACTGCCGCAATCGCCGGAGCGCAAGGCGTCTGCGGATCTGGCGTTGAAATACATTCTCGACGATCAGGAAGCCGACGGTAGCTGGTACGGCCGCTGGGGCATGAATTTCGTGTACGGGACGTGGTCTGCAATGTGCGGCTTGCGTGGCGCAGGGTTGGCGCCCGAGCATCCGGCATTGGCGCGTGCCGCGCAGTGGCTCATGTCGATCCAGAACGCCGACGGCGGCTGGGGCGAGGACGGCGACAGCTACAAGCTCGACTACAAGGGCTATGAAGCGGCGCCGAGCACGGCATCGCAGACGGCCTGGGCGTTGCTCGGCCTGATGGCTGCGGGCAAGGCCAGCGATCCGGCGGTCAAGCGCGGTGTCGACTATCTGCTCAACACGCAGAACGACGAAGGGCTGTGGGACGAAGAAATCTACACCGCGACAGGTTTCCCACGCGTGTTCTATCTGCGTTATCACGGCTACCGCAAGTTCTTCCCGCTGTGGGCACTCGCGCGTTATCGCAACCTGACGGTGCGTAACGATTGCCCCGTGCCCTGCGGCATGTAACACGCGAACGCCATGAACCCGCCCATCATCGTTGTGACCGGCATGCCCTTCGAAGCCCGCATTGCGCGCGGTGACGGGGTGCTCGTGGTCTGCGCACAGAACAACACGCTGGCCGCAGACCTGGAGGCCGCCATTGCCCGTGATGGCGCGCGAGGACTGGTGAGCTTTGGCACGGCGGGTGGTTTGATTCCCGGTGTGAAGCCCGGTCAGTGGGTGATTGCGCACAAGGTGCTGGACATGCCGCAGCGGGCGCGCGAGTACGTGTCGGCCATTGCCTGGGCCGATGCGTTGCGTCGTGCCATGCCGGGTGCCCTGCGCGCCGATCTGGCCGGTGTGACCGCGCCCGTGGTGAATGCCGACGACAAGGCCGCATTGTTCCGCGAGAGCGGGGCGGCGGCGGCCGATATGGAGTCGCATATCGTGGCGCGCGTGGCGCAGGCGCACGGATTGCCGTTCGTCGCGGCACGGGTGGTGATCGACCCGGCGGAGCGTTCGCTCCCTCCGGCGGCGCTCGCCGGACTGCGCAGCGACGGCTCAACCGACATCCTCGGCGTGCTGCGCTCGCTTGCCGTCAATCCGCTGCAACTGCCTGCGTTGCTGCGCGTTGGGAAAGACGCAAGCCTGGCCAAGCAGGCCATGCGTCACGGACGCCAGATCGTCGCCCTCAAGCTGGGGGACGGCTTCGGTGCCGCCGCCGCAGGCATCTGATCGCGTCGTTCGTCGTCACCCAGGAAAAATGCCAGCGCGTCTTCGCAGACGGGCTGGCATTTTTGTTTGGGGCGGGCGCTCGCGCGCGTCAGTTCATACGTCCGACGATTGCTGTCCGCGTGCCTGAGCGCGCCCCTTCCACATACCGCCACGACCGCGCCAGTGTTGCAGCGCCGAGTCGAACGTGAAGACGGTGTAGAGCGCCGCGACGAGCGGCAGGAGCGGCCCGAAGCTCGACGGCTGACGATAGAAGCGCAGCATCGGCAGGTACGACAGCGTCATCGCGATCCAGGCGAAGAGTCCCAGCCACTGAGCGATGCCCGATCCAAAGATCGTCATGGCCGGCGGCACGATGAACGTGAGCAGCAGCGACACGATGGTGCCCGCGAGCAGCACCGGCGAGTATTGCAACTGTGCATAGGCCGTGCGCGACACCATCTTGCGAATCTCGCCGAGGTTGTCGTACGGGCGCACGCTGATGGCACGCTCCGTGAGGCCCAGCCAGATCGCCCCTTGCTTCTTGAGCAGGCGCCCCATCGCGCAGTCGTCGATGATCTCGTCGCGAATCGCTTCGATACCGCCTCCGGCTTCGAGCGACGCACGATGAATCAGCATGCAGCCGCCCGCCGCCGCCGCCATGCGCTTCTTCGGATCGTTGACCCACGCGAACGGGTACAGCATCTGGAAGAACAGCACGAATGCGGGGATCAGCGTGCGCTCGAACCACGCCGTGCAGCGCAGCTTCGCCATGAGCGAGACGAGCACGCGATTGTCGCCGGTGGCGCGCGTGACCAGACGGCGCACGTTCTCGGGCGTATGGGCGATGTCGGCGTCGGTGTGCAGCAAGTAGTCGGGCGCGATGCCGTCGTCGTTCGTGCCGGGATCGCTCGCGAACGCAACACCCTGACGCACCGCCCACATCTTGCCGGTCCAGCCACCGGGCAGCGGCTGGCCGCCGAGCACATCCACACGACGCGTGAAACCATCGGCGGCGGCACGTGCAGTGGCTTCACGAGCGAGATCGGCTGTGCCGTCGTTGCTCTGGTCGTCAACGACCACGATGCGCAGCCGTCCCGCATAGTCCTGACGGCACAGCGATTCCACGACCTGTCCGATCGATTCCGCCTCGTTGCGCGCGGGAATGACGACGGCCACGGCGGGCCAGACATCAGGCAGGGGCAGACGGTCTTCGTCCAGATCGTCGCGCTCACGTGCGCGCCAGAAGCCGCCCTGCGAACTTAGCAGATAGATCCAGATAGCCAGCGACAACGCGGCAATCCAGGCCAAAACAGTCATGACAGATATCCGGCAGAACCAAACCAGGCGAGCGCGTCGCGCAGGCCTTCGGGGTAGGGGCGGGCGGTGTAGCCAAGCTCGCGCTTCGCCTTCTCGGATGAGAAGAACATGTGATAACGCGACATTTTCAGGCCATCGACGGTGACGAACGGCTCTTTGCCGGTGAAGCGCGCCACGCCTTGTGCCGCCATCGCCAGCGGATAGAGCGGCCACCGCGGCAGGGCGATCTTCGGCGCCTTGCGACCGACCATGCCCGCAATGGTGGCGAGCATGTCACGCAGCAGAACGTCGTCGCCGCCAAGAATGTAGCGCTCACCGATGCGGCCGCGCTCAAGGGCGAGCAGATGGCCTTCGGCGCAGTCGTCGACGTGCACGAGATTCAGGCCCGTATCGACGAACGCGGGGATCTTGCCCTGCGCGGCTTCGACGATGATGCGCCCGGTGGGCGTGGGCTTGATGTCGCGCGGACCGATAGGCGTAGACGGATTGACGATCACGGCGGGCAGGCCGTCGTTCGCGATCATCCGCTCGACCAGACGCTCGGCCGCGACCTTGCTGCGCTTGTACACGCCGATGGTCGTGGCTTCGTCGTTCGGGGAGGTTTCGTCGACGGGGCCGACGGCGTCGTGCACACGCAGCGTGGCAACGCTGCTGGTGTACACCACGCGCCCGACACCTGCACGCAGCGCGGCTTCCATCACCGTGCGCGTGCCGTCGATGTTGGCCCGCATGATGTCGTTGGGATCTTTCGCCCACAGACGATAGTCGGCGGCGACGTGGAGCAGGGCATCCACCCCGGCGAGCGCGCGTTGCATCGAGGCCGCATCGCGCATGTCGCCTTCCACGACTTCAACGGGCAGGTCGGCGAGGTTCGCACGCGGACTGGTGCCGCGCACCAGCAGGCGAACCTCGTGACCGCGCGCGAGCGCCGTGCGTGCGACCGCAGAACCGACGAACCCGGAGGCGCCGGTAACCAGCACACGCGACGGCATTTACGCCTTGACCCGGCGCAGTTCGTCGAGCTTGATCTCGACGTGCTTGGAGAACACGAACTCGGCCGGACGCTGCTTGGCGAACGAGACGTCTTCGGCCATCGGGCCATCGGTACGTACGCCCTTGAGCGCCACACCCAGCGCGCGCAACGGACGCGTCAGCGTCTCGTTCACGGCCGTGGCTTCGAAGCCGCTGTGCACCATGCAGTCGGCGCACTTCTCGTAGTTGCCCACACCGTACTTGTCCCAGTCGGTGGTGTTCATCAGTTCCGTGTACGTCTTGGCATAGCCTTCGCCAAGCAGGTAGCACGGACGCTGCCAGCCGAACACGGTACGCGTCGGGTTGCCCCACGGCGTGCAGTGGTACGAACGGTTGCCGGCGAGGAAGTCCAGGAACAGGCTCGACTGGCTGAACGTCCAGTCCTTGCCGCCGTTGCCGCGCTTGAGAATGTCGCGGAACAGTTGCTTGGTCTTCGAGCGGTTCAGGAAGTGCTGCTGATCCGGGGCGCGCTCGTAGGCGTAGCCCGGCGAAACGGTGATGCCGTCGAGGCCCAGCTCCTTCGTCGAATCGAAGAACTTGGCGACCTTCTCCGGATCGGCGTTGTTGAACAGCGTGCAGTTGATGTTCACACGGAAGCCGCGCGACTTGGCGAGCTTGATCGCGGACACGGCGCGGTCGTACACGCCTTCCTGCGACACCGCGGCGTCGTGCATTTCACGGTCGCCGTCGAGGTGAATCGACCAGACGAAGAACGGGCTCGGCTCGTAGTCGTCGATCTTCTTCTCGAGCAACAGCGCGTTCGTGCACAGATAGACGAACTTCTTGCGCGCAATGATGCCCTTGACGATCTCAGGCATTTCCTTGTGCAGCAGCGGCTCGCCGCCGGCGATCGAGACCACCGGTGCGCCGCATTCGTCCACGGCGTCGAGCGAGTCCTTGAGCGAGACGCGCTGATTCAGGATGGGATCCGGATAGTCGATCTTGCCGCAGCCCGAGCAGGCCAGGTTGCAGCGGAACAGCGGTTCGAGCATCAGCACCAGCGGGTAGCGCTTGTTGCCCTTGAAGCGTTGCTTCATCAGGTAGGCGCCAACATACGCCTGTTGCAGGAAGGGGATGGCCAAGTTCGGCTCCTGTTCGTGTTGCGTTAGCCAGCGACCGCGTGTTGCGCGGCGACCGGCTCGGTTTTGATCAATTCCGACGGCAGGCGAAACTGGATGGTTTCCTCGATGCCGTCCATGAGAGTCACTTCGACCGTGTCGATGCGACGCAGCGCGTCGATCACGTCTTCGACCATGCGCTCGGGCGCGGACGCCCCGGCGGTAATGCCGATGCGGGCCTGACCGCGCACCCATTCCGGATTTACCTCGGAGCCGTCGGCCACGAGATAGCTCGGCAGCCCCATTTCGGAGCCGATTTCACGCAGGCGGTTCGAGTTCGAGCTGTTCGTCGCCCCGACCACCAGCAGTACGTCCACACGCTCGCACAGCTCGCGCACGGCGGTCTGGCGGTTCTGCGTGGCGTAGCAGATGTCTTTGGTATTCGGACCGACGATGTTGGTAAAGCGACGTTGCAGCGCAGCAATGATACCGCGAGTCTCGTCGACCGACAGTGTGGTCTGGGTCACGTACGACAGCGGCGTATTGTCGGCAAGCGGCAATGCGGCGACATCGTCTTCGGTCTGCACGAGATGCACAGGACCGTCGATCTGACCCATCGTCCCCTCGACTTCGGGGTGGCCCGCATGACCGATCAGAATGACTTCACGGCCGGCAGACACATAGTTCTTGCCCTGGATGTGCACTTTGGTGACGAGCGGGCAGGTGGCATTGAGCACCTTCAGACCGCGAATTTCCGCTTCCTGTTCGACGACGCGTGCGACGCCATGGGCGCTGAAAATGGTGACAGCGCCCGCAGGGGCTTCGGACAATTCGTCGATAAAGCGCGCGCCCTTCGCCTTGAGCGAATCGACCACATGCCTGTTGTGGACGATCTCATGGCGGACGTAGACCGGAGCCCCGTATTTTTCCAGGGCGCGCTCCACGATTTCGATGGCACGTATGACACCCGCACAAAACCCGCGGGGTTGGGCAAGGAAGACTTGCATTCAGCTCTCCGGCTCAGATCGGCCGGGATGGCGATTCTATCGGGTGTCCATGTCGTAAAACTATGGCTTCATGGAGCGCGCGGCGCCAGTTTCGATGGCAATTCGCGCACACCCGTGGGGGGACCGCCGTCCGGTCGTTTGACAAGCAGCGATTGTAACCGCCGCGGCCAAATATTGCTGACGACCCCCTGTGGGAAGACGCCAGCGAGTGTTGCATAAATGTTGACGAATCGGCGCTTATCTGGAATGCATCTGCACCGAATCTGCCGCCAAGTCGGCGACGCCGGGGCGAATGCCATGACGCTGGCGTCCTGGATGGGCCGCGCCTTTCATGGCATTCGTCGTTAAGCTGTTGGTAAGTCGTTGATTTTATTTGCCGAAACGATCGTTCTTGTCGCGCAGGTACGCGATCAGGCTGTCGATGCCGCCTTGGGCGATACGGGCCTTGAACTGCGGCTGATACAACTGGATGAGCCACGCATCGGCCACGTTCTCGCCCATCATGTTGATGTCGTAGATCTTCCAGCCTTTGTCGGTCTTGGCCAGACGGTAGGCCACCGAAAGATTGTCGCCCGTGCCGCTGACCGTGGCCCCGACCACCACATCGGTACTGTTCGCCGTGAGTTTGGCCGGGTCGAACTTGAACGAGATCTGCGTGCCACGCACTTGCGAGAGTTGCAGCGCAAAGGTGTTCACGAGCAATTGCTGAAACTGCTCGAAGACCTGCTGCTGCTGGGCCGGCGTGGCGGCGTCGAAGGCCTTCGTGCCCACGGCATAGCGCGTGGTACGGTGGAAGTCGGTGTAAGGCAGGAAGTCGCGGGCGACCACGCGTGCGGTGGCCGCCACGTCGCCGTCGCGGGCGGCCGCATCGGCCTTTGCGCCCTTGACGACCGTCTCGACAGCCGTCTTCACCATATCGTTCGGATTAGCGCTGCTTGCCTGTGCCCAGGCGCTCGAAACGCCGCACAGGCCACTCAATGCGACGGCGGCAGTTGCCGTCACCAGAAATTTGTTCATACCAGCTCGTCTTCGTCGGTTTTAGTCGGTTAAAACGGGTAGGGCCGTAGTGTAGTGCACGCGGCCTTGTATACTGCTGCGATTTTGTAAATTCACCGTTTCCTCGTTTTCCATGGGCTGATCGACGGATTTTTTCCACGATTGGTTCCCCGGCGCCTCTGATCCATAACGTTTCGTTACCTTATGGGACGTGGCGGCCGAAGGCGAGGGCGGCCTCCACTTTCTTCCGGAACCGCTACATGCTGACTTCGCTCGTCGTGCGCATCGTCCGTTTTTCGGCGAAGCACGCGTACCCAGTCATCTTCGCTTCGCTGCTCCTCGTCGTCGCGAGTTGTGTGTATGTCGCCAAGCACTTTGCGATCAACACCGACATCTCGAGCCTGATCGATTCGAACACGCCCGCCGCCGAACGCGGCCGCGAAATCGACCGTGCCTTCCCGCAGAAGGCCGACATCACGCTTGCCGTGGTGCAGGCGCCGGCCGTGGAATTTGCCGACCGCGCCGCAGCAGAACTGGCCGAGAAGCTATCGACCGAGACGGACGTATTCCGGTCGGTGAGCCGCCCGGGATCGGGCGAGTTCTTTGCCCGTAACGCGCTGCTCTTTGCGTCCCTGGATGACGTGAAGTCGCTCACCGGCAAGCTCGAAGACGCCAAGCCGTTGCTCAACCGTCTCGCTCAGGACCCCAGTCTGACCGGTTTGTCGAATCTGCTGTCGGTCACGTTGCAGACGCCCTTGCTCACGGGGCAGGTAAAACTGCCGGACATGACGCGCCTGCTCGGTAATGCGGCCGATACGACCGAGGCGGTGCTGGCAGGCCGTCCGGCGGGCATGTCGTGGCGCTCGCTCGTTGCCCCTGACACGGTGGCGCGCAGCTACGTGCAGGTGCAGCCCGTGCTGGACTACGCCGCACTCGAAGCCGGCGCCAACGCTGCGACGCGCATTCGCGCCGCCGCCGCCGATCTGAAGCTTACGGAGCGCTACGGGGCAACGGTGCGCCTGACGGGGCCGCGTCCCCTGTCCGATGAGGAGTTCGCGTCGGTGCGTCAGGACGCCGGGCCGAACGCCGTCATCACGCTGCTCGCCGTGCTCGTGGTGCTGTGGCTGGCGGTGCGCTCTGGCAAGATGATTCTCGCGGTGTTCATCACGTTGCTGGCCGGGCTGGCAGTGACGTTTGCGCTCGGCCTCATGATGGTCGGTGCACTGAACATGATTTCGGTGGCGTTCGCGGTGCTGTTTGTTGGCATCGGCGTGGACTTCGGTATTCAGTTCGGCGTGCGCTATCGCGAGGAGCGCCATCGTCTGGACAAGGACGGCAAGTCGACGAGCGACGAAGTGCTTCGCGGGGCGCTCGCGGGGGCTGGCAAGGCGATTGCGATGCCGTTGTCGCTCGCGGCAGCCGCCACGGCGGCGAGCTTCTTCTCGTTCCTGCCGACGGACTATCGCGGTGTGTCCGAGCTGGGGCTGATCGCGGGCGTGGGCATTTTGTGCGTGGCGTTCCCGTCCGCCATTACCTTGCTGCCGGCGCTCATCAGCGTGTTCAAACCGAAGGGCGAGGCGAGCCCGCCGGGCTTTCGCAGCCTAGGTCCGGTCGACGATTTCACCGACAAGTACCGCAAGCCGTTGCTGTACGGCACGCTGGCTCTGGTGGTCGCCGGCCTGCCCCTGCTCACGCATCTGCACTTCGACTTCAATCCGTTGCATCTGAAAGACCCGCACACGGAGTCGATGGCCACGTTGCTGGACCTGGCCAATTCGCCGGAAGCCGGCGTCAACGACGTGCAACTGCTCACCCCGAATCTCGATGCTGCCGATGCCGAGGCCGCGAAGCTGCGCGCGGTGCCTGAGATCGGTCGCGTGGTTACGCTCACGACATTCATGCCGGCCGAGCAGCCGGCCAAGCTCGCACTGATCGGCACGGCTGCCGCCTCGCTGCTGCCGGTGCTCTCGCAAACGCCGTTGGCCCCGGTGGCCGATGCGGCTCGTGTGTCGTCGCTCAAGACGGCCGCCGGCCAGTTGGAAGACGCCGCGCTCGATCATCCGGGCGAAGGCGCGAAGGAGGCGCAGCGTCTCGCGGCGGCCTTGCGCAAGCTCGCGGCCGCCGATGCCGCCACGCGCGATCGTGCGGATCAGGCCATTGCCGAGCCGTTGAAGCTGGCCCTCGGCCAGTTGCGCGGTGCGTTGCAACCGCGCGAGATAACGCGCGAGTCGCTGCCCAAGGACATCGTGTCGCAGTGGGTTGCGGCGGACGGACGCGCGCTCGTGAACATCTCACCGCACGTAGCCAAGGGCGCTGACCCGAGCGACGACGCGATGCTGCGCAAGTTCAGCGCTGCCGTGCTGGCGACCGCACCGGACGCCGTCGGCGGCCCGATCTCGATCCTGCGCTCCGCCGACACGATCATTCGCGCGTTCATCGAAGCGGGCATCTGGGCGTTGCTCTCGATCACCGTGCTGCTGTGGCTCGCGCTGCGCAACTTTGGCGACGTGCTGCGCACGCTGGTGCCGTTGCTGGTCTCGGCGGCCGTCACGCTCGAAATCACCGTGCTGATCGGTTTGCCGCTGAACTTCGCGAACATCATCGCGCTGCCGCTGCTGCTGGGGGTTGGCGTGGCGTTCAAGATCTACTACGTGATCGCGTGGCGTGAGGGGAAGACTCGCTTGCTGGCCTCAAGCCTGACGCAGGCGATCGTGCTCTCCGCAGCGACCACGGGCATCGCCTTTGGCAGTCTGTGGCTGTCGCATCACCCGGGCACGTCGAGCATGGGCAAGCTGCTGGCGCTCTCGCTTGTGTGCACGCTGATCGGCGCCGTGTTCTTCCAGCCGGTGCTCATGGGCAAGCCGCGCGAGAACGGCGCGTCGCCGAAACCCAAAGCCTGATGGCACTGACGCAATGAAAAACGGCACCGAAAGGTGCCGTTTTTTATGGACGCGCGGTGAAACGCTTCGCTCAGGGCGCCGACGGTACCGCTTCGACTTTGCCGCCAAGACGCTCGGCCAGTGCCCGGCGAATCGACGCCGCAATACCCGGCGCGTCGAGGCCGACCGACGCGAGTTGCTGCGCGGGCGTGCCCTGATCGATGTACGTGTCGGGCAATCCCAGTTGCAGCACCGGAATCAGCACGCCATTGGCGTTGAGCGCTTCGACGCAAGCCGTGCCTGCTCCGCCCATCACCGCCCCTTCTTCAACGGTGACGATGAGGTCGTGCGTGCGCGCCATGTCGAGCAGCGTGGCTGTGTCGAGCGGTTTGACGAAGCGCATGTTGACGACGCTTGCGTCGAACTCGTCGGCCACCTTTTCACTCAGTGCGACCATCGAGCCGAACGCCAGTATCGCCACGCGACGACCTGCCGGGGCGGCGCTCTGACGACGCACCTGGGCTTGGCCCACCGGCAGCGTCGACAAGCCTGCTTCGGTCTTCACGCCGGGACCGGTGCCGCGCGGGTAACGCACGGCGCTGGGGCCGTCGATACCGAGCGCCGTCTGCAACATCTGACGGCATTCGTTTTCATCGGCCGGGGCCATGAGCACCATGTTCGGGATGCAGCGCAGGTAGGCGATGTCGTAGGCACCCGCATGCGTGGCGCCGTCGGCACCCACCAGACCGCCACGATCGATCGCGAAGACGACCGGCAGCTTCTGCAAGGCCACGTCGTGAATCAACTGATCGTAGCCGCGTTGCAGGAACGTCGAATAGATCGCCACGACCGGCTTGAGCCCCTCGGTCGCCAGTCCGCCAGCGAACGTCACGGCATGTTGCTCGGCAATACCGACGTCGTAGTAACGCTCAGGAAAGCGCTTTTCGAACTCCACGAGCCCGGAGCCTTCGCGCATCGCAGGCGTGACGCCGACGACACGCTTGTCTGCCGCCGCCGCATCGCACAACCATTCGCCGAAGACCTGCGTATAGGTCTTGGCTGAGGTGGTGCCCGGTGCAGCGGGGCGAATCCCTTCGCTCGGGTTGAACTTGCCCGGGCCGTGATACAGCACCGGATCGGCTTCGGCAAGCTTGTAGCCACGGCCCTTGCGCGTCACGACGTGCAGGAACTGCGGGCCCTTGAGCGCCTTGATGTTCTCGAGTGCGGGAATGAGCGCTTCCAGATCATGGCCATCGATAGGGCCGAGATAGTTGAACCCGAATTCCTCGAACATCGTGCCCGTCGGCGAGACGATGGCCTTGGCGTGCTCCTCGAGCTTGTGCGCCAGCTCGCGCATCGGCGCGGGGGCGTTGCGCAGCAGATTGCGCACGCTCTCCTTGCCCGCCGAGTAGAACTGCCCGGACATCAGCCGCGTGAGGTACTGGTTGAGCGCCCCGACCGGCGGCGAGATCGACATGTCGTTGTCGTTGAGCACAACGAGGAACGGCAGGTCTTCGTAGACGCCTGCGTTGTTCAGCGCCTCGAAGGCCTCGCCGGCGGTCATCGCGCCGTCGCCGATCACGGCAATCGCATGCCGCTTCTCGCCCTTGACCTTGCTGGCCAGTGCCATGCCGAGCGCTGCGGAAATCGACGTGCTCGAATGCGCCGTGCCGAACGTGTCGTAAGGCGATTCGTCGCGCTTCGGGAAGCCCGACAGGCCTTGCCACTGGCGAAGGCTCGACATGGCGTCGCGGCGCCCCGTCAGGATCTTGTGCGGATAGGTCTGATGCCCCACGTCCCACACGATGCGATCGTTGGGCGTGTCGAAGACGTAATGCAGCGCGATCGTCAGCTCGACGGTACCCAGATTCGACGAGAGGTGGCCACCGGTACGCGACACACTGTCGAGCACGCAGGCACGCAGTTCGTCGGCCAGACGGCGCAAGTCGGCACGCGAGAGCGCGCGCAGTTCAGAAGGAGATTGGATGCTGGCTAGCAAATCGGTCATGGCTGAACGTCCGTCCCCGCGCTCACTTCACCAGTCTGGCGAAGGACGCCAGCAGGCGATCGATGTCGGCGGCCGTGAGGTTGCCCATCGTCGAGATACGGAACAGTTCCTTGGACAAGCCGCCTTGGCCCGCGTAGATCACGAAACCGTCGGCCTTGAGCCAGTCGTGCAGGCGCGGATAGTCGACACCGGCCGGTAGTTTGTAGGCACGCAGCACGACCGACGAGTCGCCCGGCGGCAACGCGCTGTCGATGCCCAGCGCGGCCAGTCCGGCACGCGCCTGCTCGGCGAGTGCGCCGTAATGCGCATGGCGCTTTTCCCAACCACCGGCGTCATCGAGTTCGCGCAGGGCTTCCACCAACGCGTAGTACGCGTGCACGGACGGCGTGAACGGCGTATTGCGCTCGGCTTGCAGCTTGGCGAGACGCGCGATGTCGAGGTAATACGTGCGGCTGGCGGCCTTGGCGAGGGCGTCTTTGCGCACCATCACGAACGACACGCCCGGCACGCCGTGCACGCATTTGTTTGCCGTGGCGGCAACGGCCACGATGCCCGGATCGTTGAAATCGATGGCTTCGGCGGCGAAGCTGCTCACACCGTCGACCAGCAGACCGATACCACGCTCGCGGCAGGCGGCGGCGATACCGGCCAGATCGTTCAGACGGCCCGTCGTCGTTTCGTGGTGAATGATCGCCACGTTGGTGTACGGACGCTCGCCCGCCGTGTCGAGCTTGTCGACGATCTGCGCGAGATCGGGGGCCTGCATCCATTCGAAATGGATGACGTCGTGATCGATACGGTATTGCTTCGCGATCTGCGAGATGCGTTCGCCGTACACGCCGTTCTCGACGATCAGCAGACGGCCGCCTTCCGGCACCAGACCCGCGGTCATGCTCTCGACGGCAGCCGTGCCCGAGCCGGTCATCAGCACCGGTGTCCACACGGCCGGATCGAGACCATAGACCGCGCTCAGGCGTGCGCGGGCTTCATCCTGCAGGTCGAAGAATTCGGGCTCGCGGTGGCACAGATCGGGTTGCAGCAGGCTCTTGCGGACGCGCTCGGTCAGGGTAACGGGGCCCGGATTCAGTAACAGCATGGCGAAGCTTCCTCGGCAGATTTCGTGAATGGGGGAGACGCTCAGGCCGGAGCCTGTGCGCGTTGTGCAATGTGGTCCATCAGACGCGACTTTACGGCTTCCGGCGTGACCTTCGGGCGCGGCAGCCCGTCAGGCGTTCCCGGACGCGTGGTCAGGCACGCGAAACGCGGACCGTCATTCAGGCTGGGGGTGCGGCCGTCGAACAATTGCTCGATGACGTCGAGCGTGTCGCCTTCGAGCGCGAGCGCGTAACCGCTGGCGGCGGCAACGCCCGCGAACGATACCGTCGGCGAGACCGTGGCCTGTGCGCCGGTCGAGTCGTGCGCCGCGTTGTCGAGCAACAGATGCACGAGATTCGACGGGCCGTAAGCGCCCAGTGTCGCAAACGCACCCATGCGCATGAGCGCCGCGCCGTCACCGTCGAGCGCAACCACGCGCAGGTCGGGGCGCGCCAACGCGAGACCCAGCGCGAGGGTTGTCACGCATCCCATCGAGCCAACCATGTACAACTGGTTGGCGCGGTCGTCGAGGGCGTACAACTCACGGCCGCAGAAACCGGTCGATGCCAGCACGACGGTGCCTTCGAGCGGCGTGTGGGCGATAACGCGCTCGAGCGCGTCGCGACGCGCGGGCAGTGCGGACGGGGCCAAACCCTGCACCAGCGACACCGGGGCGGGCTGTGCTGGACGCACAGGGCGCTCAGCCGGTTGCAGCGGAAAGGACGCCACGCTGCCCTTTTGCATTACGAGCGCGTAAGGGCGCCCGGTCTCGTCCATGTGGCGAACCGCGCGCTCCAACGCCGGGGCGATCGCCTCGGGCTCAGTCGGGAACAGCTCCCAGGGCACTTCCATCAGGTCGAGCATGGCCGGCGTGATCGGGCCCATGAGCGCGTGCTGCGGCTCATCGGTAATGCCCGGCTGACCACGCCACGTCACGATCAGCAACTGCGGCAGGCGGAAGGTCCACGTGAGCGAGGTCAGCGGGCTCACGGCGTTGCCGAGCCCCGAGTTCTGCATCATCGTGACGGCGCGTGCGCCACGGCCTTCGCCAAGCGTTGCACCGGCGGCGATGGCGACAGCGTCACCTTCGTTCGCGGCCGACAGATAGTGCAGCGTCGGGTCTTGCAGTACGTAGTTGATAAACGGCGTGAGAAACGAACACGGCACGCCGGTGTACCACGTGAAGCCGTGCTTGCGCGCGGCTTCGACGAACTGTCCGGCCTCAATCACCTTGCGCCTCCGGGGCGGCACCGCTGAACGGTGTCTGGCCATGGGCGAAGTCGGCCGCACGGCGGAATTCTTCCATGTCGTTCACACCGCGCCAGTGGCCGTGCACGTACTGCACTTCGATCTTGGCGCCGTCGGCCGCAAGGGCGTTGATCAGTTCGGGCATGCCGAGCTGGTCGAAGTCCGGGCGAGCCTGCAAGGCCTTGAAGACACGTTGCAACTGGGCACGGCCTTCGTCGCCACGCACCCCCAGCAAGCCGATCCAGCGGCCATTGGGCGCGCGTCCGGCGTCTGCGGCGTTGCCGCTGATCTTCTCGAGCAGTACCTGCTGGCCGAACAGGCCACGGTCGTCGCCCGCCGAGCAGTACGCAAAGTCGCGCACGCTGGCGTTGGCGGCATTGGCCGTGGTCGCGGCCGTCGAGTCGACGACGACGGTGAAATCGCCGTCGCTCTCGACCACATCGCGCACGATGTAGCTGCGGAACAGCAGGTCGCCGTAGGAGATCACCGTGTCATGCGCGAAGGCGTTGGCCACGCGAGCGAGCGACGCGAGTTCGCCGGTTTCGGCGTGGCGTTCATTGACCGCGAGCGTGATGCCTGCGGTATCGATCGCGTCGGCGCGATAGCCGCCCACGACCGTAATGTCGTTCACGTTCTGCTTCTTGAAGCCGTCGACCAGCCAGCGCAGCAGCGGCTTGCCCGCTACAGGCAGCATCACCTTCGGACGGTCGGTCGTCACGCTCTCGAGGTTCTTGCCACGGCTGGCGGCCAGCACGATGGCCGAGCGCGGTGCGTTCGCGGCAGACAGGTAACGGTCTTCGGCTTCGGTGTATTCGTCGGCGTCCTGCAGACGGAAGATTTCATCGACGGTCGCGATGCGGTCTTCGACGTTGATCAGCGTTTCGCTGCGGTGAATCTCGGCGGCCACCGCTTGCATGGCCGACGTGGCCGAGCGAATCAGATGGTTCGCCCAGATCACGAGGCTTATGCCCGCTTCGCGGAATACGTCGGTCGGCGTGCTGTAGTACTTGGTCGGCACGATCACCAGCGGGCAGCGGTTATCCCACTCGCGGGCGAACTGCACGATTTCGTCGGCACGCTTGAGCTTGCTGTGAATCAGGATGGCGTCGGCGCCGGCCTGGCGATAGGCCTCGGCACGGCGCAGGGCTTCTTCCATGCCCCAGCCGGCGATCAGCGCTTCGACGCGGGCCACGATCGAGAAATCATCGTCGGCTTGCGAGTCCTTGCCGGCTTTGATCTTGCCGCAGAACTCATCGATGTCCGCGAGCGGCTGGCGTTCGCCGCCGATGAAGCTGTTGGTCTTCGGGAAGACCTTGTCTTCGATACACACGCCGGCCACGCCGCGTTGCTCGAGCTTGCGCACGAGGCGTCGCATGTTGTTGAAGTTGCCGTAGCCGGTGTCGCCGTCGAGCAGGATCGGCAGATTACCGGCGTCGGCCATGAACTCGAGGTTATCGACAACTTGCGTCCAACTGGCTTCGTTGTTGTCGCGCACGCCGAACTGCGCCGAAATGGCGAGGCCCGACGCCCAGATGCCCTTGAAGCCCGCTTCGCGCACGATACGTGCGGACAGGCCATTGTGGGCTTCCATCAGGAATTCGAGCTGATTGCTGCGCAGCATGGCGCGCAGTTGCGCCGCGCGCGTAGCGGTCGGCGGGAGGGTGAATGCGTCGGGAGCGTTCATTCGGACACCATGGTGAGCGGTTCAAGTTGCGGCAGCACCTGGTCGGCGGCGCGCTTCACATCTTCAGGGTAGTCGATTTCAATCCACGGGAAACCCGTGACATCGGCCGTTTCGAATTGGGCACCGCGCTCAAGCAGCAGATCGCGCACGGCTTCTTCGTGCGGCATCTTGGCGCGACCCGATTCGACGTAATCGCTCACGATTTCCGCGAGACGCGTAGCCGTCGCTTCGTTGAAACGGAAGAAGCCGACCGATTCGCCCACGGTGTCGTATTCGAGGCCGACCATGACCTGCTTGCGCAGTTCGACCGGCACGCCGTTGCGCAGGCACAGCTTGACCGGCTCATCGCCCACTTCGAAGTCGCGGTCGATCAGCAGACGGTTGGCCGTCTTGCCCGCGACCAGTGCGTTGAAAATGCGTTGGTCGTAGAGCACATCGGCATCCATGACGAGCACATCGCCGCCAGCAGTCATGGCATCGGCGGCCGTGTGCAGCGTCAGCACGCTGCCCAGATGGAAGTCCGGGTTGAGACGGATCTGCGGACGCGGTGTCCAGTCCAGACGGTCGAGCGCTTCGCTCACTTGCTCGTGATGGAAGCCGAGCGCCAGCACGACGTCGGTAATCCCCGCCGCTGCGAGCATGCGCAGATGGCGCTCGAGCAGCGACATGCCGTCGAACGGGAGCAGACACTTCGGCGACTGCTTGTCTTCGGGCTGAAGCAAACGCAGGCCCATGCCTGCTGCGAGAATGATGGCCCGCATGGTGAATATCCTTCTTTAGAGCGGTGCAGTATCCGTGGCGGCAGGTAGCGGCGCGCTTTGTTGCGAGGCACGCTGGCGGCGCCAGCCACGTTCGGAGAAATGCAGATAGACGAGGCCCGGCACGCCGAGCAGTAGCTCGCGCGTACGTTTGGCCAGCGAAAGGGCGAGCGCGGCATCGGCCGGCAGACCCACGAGCGGGGCGAGCAACAGGTAACCGCCTTCCTGCACGCCGAGCGAACCCGGCACAAAGAATGCAGCGCCGCGAATCGCCTGCCCGAGACTTTCGAGCAACATGGCGTCCACCCAGCTCACCGGGTGGCCAATGAATTGCAGAATCAGCCAGACCTCGACCGTGCCGACGATCCAGCCGATCAGGCTGAAAATGAAGCTGGCGAGCACCTGGCGACGCTGGCCGTACATGCGGTGCACGATCTCGTCGACGGCGTCGGCGCGCTCGAGCAGCGACGACCAGTCGCGCTTGGACGACATCTTCGAGAGCATGCGGAACGCCCAGCCGAAGATGCCGCGTCGTTGCGCCACATAGAACGCGTAGAGCAGGGTGGAGATGAGCGCGGTGGCGAGCAGCATCGGCAACCACAGGCTGTCATTGGCGCTGCGCGTTGCGCTGATACCGAAGACGGCCAATCCCAGCAGCGCAAAAACGATCTGCGCCACGGCTTGCAGTGTCGTGCTCACGGTGATCGCCGCCGCGGCTTCGCGCCCTGGCAGCCCGCGTTGTTTCATCTGGCGCACCATCGCGATCGGCCCGCCGATCTGGCCGGCCGGCAGCAGGCTGTTGACCGACTCCCCGACCCAGCGCGTGAGTGTGGCGCGGCGCAGCGAGCAGGATTTCGACACCAGCACCTGAATGGCGGCGGCGTCGAGCACCAGCGGCACGAGGTGGAAGGCGGCGATGGGCAGCAGTCCCCAGCCGGCAACCGCCAGCGTGGACATCACCGAACCCGTGCCCTGCCAGATCAGCAGGGCGACGAAAAGGGCGAGACCGAGGGTGAGAGATACGATGGCAGTCCGGTTCATTTAGCGTTTCGTCCGTCCCAATATCTGACGAAACACTTGCCGGAAACCGAAGTAGGCGATGGCGTCTTTCATGTTCGAGATAAAGCGCTGCCACGTGCCCATGCGCGGATCGGTCACGTACTCGAACGTGAGCGAGATTCGCTCCTCGTTGTCGCCGAGCGGTGTGATCCGGTGATGCAGTTTGTCCCCGTCGAAGAACACCAGCGCTCCAGGCGGATACGCTACGGCGCCATCGACTTGCGGCACGCCGGGATTACGGGTGTGAAGTCGGTATTCGAGCTTGCAGCTCGATTGGTCCACCACGCCAAGCAGCAGCGTGTAGCGGCGGCCCTTGTAGTAGGAAGTGTCATAGTGCCAGCCGATGTGATCACCCGGACGCGTGTAGTAATACAGCGCGTAAGCGTGCGGGTCTTCTTGCGGCGACGGCAGCAGCTTCTCGCCGGCCAGACGCTCCAGAAAGCGCATCAGGGCAGGCGAGCGGTACAACTCGGCCACGTACGGGGCAAGCTCGTCGAGCGTATGGCGGCTCACGCTACCGCCCTGCTTGTGACCGGGAAGGTAATTGCGGTTCACGTTCGGCGTTACCGAGCGGGCCGCAGCAATCAATTGTTCCGTAACCGTTTTCGGCAGGAACTGCTCCAGATAAATGAACGCGTCCTGCGATTTGAATTCTCGGGTGACGGCGTCGAAGTCGATGGTGTCCAGCGCACGCTCGATTTCGGCGTCTGCCGCGAAGGCGGCGGGCGCCATCGGCTCGACCGGGGCAGACGGTGCGGCGGCGGATTCAGCGGCAGACTCGGCCGACCCGGCGGCCTTGACCGGCAGCGGGCGGCGCATCACGCGCACGTAATCGGCGACCACCAGCAAAGCGAAGAGCGGGGCGCCGATGGCGGCTGCGATCAGGAAACCTCGCGTGCCGTCGAACAGCGTGACGAGCGGCATCAGATAGAGCACGTCTTCCGTCTCGAAACCGCCAACGGATGCCTGCTTCGTACCGGCCTTGCCGACACGCTCTTCAATGCGCATGCGCAGGAAGAAGATCAGGGCGACCGCGATCCCGGCAATCCAGCCGAGTGCCGATGCCGAGAGCGGCACGGGCAGCGGGTAGTGATCCGGGGCGACGGCAGCGACGCCCATGCCGATGCCGCCAAAAAGCAGCACCGTCACGAAGGCATCCGAGGCAAGGTCGTACAAATGGCCGATGCGGCTCGTCTTGCCGCTAATGCGCGCCAGTTCGCCATCCGTGTGGTCGATGAAGTTCGACAGCACGAGCAGTACGGCGCCCAGATTGGCCATTGCGTAGCCACCGCGCGCAAATGCCCAGGCGCAGGCCAGCCCGACGATCAGGCGAAGCGTCGTGAGGTGGTTCGGGCTCACGCGCGTATTGATAAGCGGTGTGACCAACCAACGCGCTAGCCGCGCGTCGTACTGGGGCGGACGCGGCGGCACTGGACGTGCGGTTTTGCTCGTCATCGGCGCAGCAACGGGCGCCGAAATGATTTTCGGTATCGTTTCCATGAGGGGGGAATATATACCCATAAGGCGGTAATGTGCAGTGCACCTAAAAGCGCTGTACCTACCGCGACAACCTTGGTGATTCGGGGCATTGACGGGCGACAATCTTGTCGCCGCGCTGGCTTGCTGAACGTTCCGAGGGCCTCGCCAAATACGTTTTTACTACCTTAGGTTATAAGCGCACAGAGTTCGCGATTATATTCCGCAATACTCCATTTCGCTTTGGAGGCACCCAGTGTCGTTTTGACGCACCGGGCATCGCCTGCATACGTCTCAGACGCCCGGTTTGGCTGGAAAAACGACGTGCAGTCGGGATAGCGGTGTTGTGGCGATGCGCGGATAATGGCGATCCCGTTTGTCCTTTTTTGCGGTGTTGTCTGACCGCACATCTCTCCATGTCCCAAACGATTGCCATTCTTACCGGTGCCTCCCGTGGCCTCGGCGCGGCGCTTGCCCGCGGTCTGCTCGCCCCCGGCACCCATCTCGTGACGCTGGCACGCCGCACGGACGACGACCTCGCGGCGCTGGCGAGCGCTCAGGGCGTCAAACTCGAGCAAATCGCCGTCGATCTGGCCGATACGCAGGCAACGTCGCAGGTCGCCGAGCGCATCTTCGCCGCACTGCCGCGCGACGCCGGCCGTTACCTGTTGATCAACAACGCGGGCACGGTCAATCCGGTCGCCAACAGCTCGCTGCTCACGGATGCGGCCGCCATCGGCGCGGCTTTCGCGCTTAACGTGACGTCCGTCATGCTGCTTACGGCGCGTTTTCTCACTGCCACGCAAGGACTGACCGCCAAACGGCAGATTGTGAACATCTCGTCGGGCGCTGGCCGCAATCCGAACGCTGGCTGGGCGGTCTACTGCTCGACCAAGGCTGCGCTGGATATGTATACGCGAGTGGTAAATGCAGAACATCGCGAGGATGGGGTGCAGGCCGTCTCGCTGGCCCCGGGCGTGGTCGATACCGGCATGCAGGAGACGATTCGCAGCAGCAGCGTCGAAAGCTTCCCGGCATTGGCACGTTTTCAGGAACTCAAGGCGAGCGGCAAGCTCTCGTCGCCGGAAGATGTGGCCCGCCGCATTCTGGCGCTGACCGAGCGTGACGATTTTGGTCAGACCGAAATCGACGACATTCGTAACTACGCTTGATGCGTCGCGGTGACAGCGAATTCTCGCCGCCGCGCTCGTGATTCACGAAAAAAAAGCACCAGCCGGCGATTTGCCGGCCGGTGCCATCTTGTTGCGGCAGACGTCGGTGAGACGTGCTGCTTACTGCTCGGTGCTGGTGATGAACACACCGCCGTTGCGTTCCGGTGCGTACAGGATCAGCGTTGGCGTGTGAATGTCGAAGGCGCGTTCACATGCTTCTCCATACGAATCGAACTGCACGGCCCAGGCACCATTGCGCACATAGCAGTGCGTGATGGTGTCGGTACGCCGGTCAAACTCCTGACCGAGAAACACACCCTGCGTGTAACACCAGACGACGAACCCGTGAAAGTCAGCCTGCTCAGGTGCGCGAAACACGCGCCAGCGGGCATCGTCCCGCCCCGTTTGGCGCCCCGTCGCGCCGGCTGCCCAACGCTCGAAGCCGTCGTGCCGTTTGCGTTGCTCCATGTCGTCGTACCCCCTTGGGTGAACCGCCCTCCGGGTGCCGAGATTCGACATCCCCGGGCGCGTTTTCATAGTCGGAACTTGTTCCCGGCATTTCTATCAGGCAATTCCGAAATACGGCAGGGAATTTCTCCAAAGGGGGCGGACGGCCACGCTCAATCGTAGTGAATTGCCAGCCAGACGGTGGTTTCGCCCGGCGCTGTCCATTCCACGCGGTGACGTCGATGCGCGGCAATCGTGACGGCATCACCCGGGCGCAACACGAGCGTCTGGTCCGGGGTATCGGCAAACGCCAAACCTGCGCTGCCGGTGAGCAGTACCACCCACTCTTGCTGCGGCTGGTCGTACCAGAAGCCCGTGGGCGAGGCCTGCCCGGTCGAGACGATGCGCTCGACGCGCATTCCCGGGCGAGCAAGCAGCGTGTCGAATTGCTCGGCCGCCTTCGGATCGGGCTGGGAGGGCAAGCCGGCAAACAGGTTCGTGTCGGGCAGCAGGGGCGTATCCATACGTACTAAGCGTTCTTTCTTCAACGGGGGATAGAAAGCATACACGTGCTGCCTCGCACTCAATCGTCCAGATTCTCGTGCACGGCGGCGTCGCCGCGTCGCCAGTAGGCCGCTGCCTTCACCCATTTCGGATTGAGTCCGCAGGTGTCGACGAGATGACGGCGCACAGCTTTCGCGACGCCGGCTTCGGCAGCCACCCACGCGTGGATATCACCGGCAGGCAGCGTGGCCACCTGGAGGGCGTCGATCAATGCCGTGCTCTCGCCAGCGGGAGTGCCTTCGCGGTAGATCCATTCCACCACGACATCGGCATCGCTCGTGAAGCGCAGGCGGTCGGCCGGGCTGTCGACCTCGGCGTAGACGAACACCAGGGCGCCTGCCGGCAGTTCGGCCAGACGGCGCGAAATCGCGGGTAGCGCCGTATCGTCGCCGATGAGTACGTAACCGTCGAAGTTCATGGGAATGACGAACGAGCCGCGCGGGCCACCCACGCCGATGCGGTCCCCTGTTTTGGCCGAGCGAGCCCATTGGGTTGCCGGGCCGGACTCATGCATCGCGAAATCGATCACGAGCGTGTTCGACGCCGCATCGTACTGGCGCGGCGTGTAGTCGCGCATCAGTCGCGGTGCGTCGCCGGGCGCGGGTTTGGACACGCCTTCCGCGCCGATCTGCGGCAGGGCCAGTTCACCGGTCTCGGGGTTCGGGAAGAAGAGTTTGACGTGGTCGTCGAAGCCGGGGCTGTTGAAGCCCTCAAGGTCGTTGCCACCCAGCGTCACGCGCAGCATATGCGGCGTGAGCGGCTCGACGCTGCGCACTTCCAGCGCGCGCATGCGAAGCTCGTGGCGCACGCGTTGCGGCGTGCGATCGGGGGTGACGTTCGGTGCAGCGTTGTCTTGCATCAGAGTCGCTCCAGTTGTTGTGCGGCCGCGTCGAGAATCGCGGCGAACGCGTTGGCCTGCTCGGTCGTGAGCGCTTCGCCGCCCAGACGCAAATGCACGGCATATTTGAAGTTGTGCAGCGCGCGCATGACCTGCGGCGGCATATCTTCCGAACGCTCACGACGCGTTGCGAGGCGCGCGAGCAATTCCGTGACCGAATCTTCGTTCTCGGCCAGATACTCGCGGCCGGTGTCGGTAATTTCGTAAGACTTGCGCTGGCTGTCGCCCGCGCTTTCCTGCACACGCAGGTAGCCCATTTCTTCGAGCAGCGTGAGCGTCGGGTAGACCACGCCCGGGCTGGGGCTATATGTGCCGTTCACGCTTTCTTCAATGGCTTTGATGAGTTCGTAGCCGTGACGCGGTTGTTGTGCGATCAGATGCAGCAGCACGAGTCGCAAGCCGCCGTGACTGAAAAGGCGGCCGCCACCGCGTCCGCCTCGGCCACCGCGCTCGCCACGCTCACCGCGGGTTTCGTCGCCACGACCGAAACGGCCGTCGCCATAGCCTTCGCCACTGCCGCGCCGTCCATGGCGCGCACCGCGCCGTTCGTCGCCCATATCCATGTTGTCCAGGTCCAATGGGCCTCGGCCCATGAAATCGCCACGTGATCCACGCATGATGCGACTCCTTATCGATGTAGTTAAGACGTGTTTACGATATATCTAAATTGCATCGAAAGCAAAATTATTTGTGGGAAGTCCCTGATGAAAGTAGGGGAAATGCCCACAAGATAAGGGGCGTGGGGTGATGGAGGTAGGCGGTGGAGGGAGAAAAAACTATATCGAAATGCACATTTCGATAGGTCTATGCCCCCGCTGGCGCGGGCGAGCAAAAATCTGCGCAGTCATGCGCGGCCCCGCGCATGACTGCGGGAGGCGGCAACAACACACGCACGAGCGCGGTGGAAGGTGCGAATGGATCTGACGACGGCCAAGGACAAGCTGAAGGCGCAGGCGTTATCTGAGTTGCTGGGGTGGACGCGCGACGAGGTCTTCCACACCGACAACCTGACCATCGAGTAACCGGGCAACCGAGTCGCTGAGTCGCTGACTCCCCGAGTCGCGGAGCATGGCGCTACCGCAGCGCCGCTATCCATGCAGCACATGCGCAAGAGGTGCGCTCGCGGCGTTTACTCCATCTTCGGCAGATCGGTCTCGAGCCACTTGCGATATAGCTTGTTCAACTCGCCGTTGGCCGTGTTGCGTGTGACGAAGTCGTTAACCGCTGCCAGCAGTTCCGGCTGATTGGGACGCATCGCGATGCCCATCGCCTGTTGCAGCAAATTGAACTTCGGCTCGAACTGGCCCGGTGCGCGCTGACGAATCGCGTTTGCGACCGTCACCGAGCAGCCAATGGCGTCGACTTGGCCGGTGAGCAGTGCCTGCATGGCGGAAGCGTCATCGTCGAAGCGGCGAATCTCGGTGCCCTCAGGCGCGGTCTTCGTGACTGCCATGTCTTGCGTACTCGCGCGGGCAACGCTCACGCGTACCCCTTTCAGATCGGCGGCGGACTTGATGGGCGCGCCCGTCTTGCCGAGCAGCAGGATGGTCGCGGCGGCGTACGGCTTCGAGAACTGAACCTGCTTGGCGCGCTCCGGCGTAATGGCAAGCGACGCGACGAGCACATCCACTTTGCCACTGAGCAGATACGGAATCCGGTTCGGCCCCGTCACCGGCATGATGTTGAGCTTCACCCCGAGATCTTTGGCCAGCAGTTTGGCGACGTCGGCGTCGTAGCCGTCAGGCTGCGCCTGCGCGTTCGTCGTGCCATACGGGGGAAAGTCGATGAGCATGCCGACGTTGATCGTGCCTTTCTTCTTGATACCGGCCACCGTTTGCGCATGAGCGGGCGTAGCGAACAGCGACAGGGTGCTGGTGAGCAGACCCCCCAGTGTGCCGCCGAGCGATCCGACGAAAGCGGCCGGCATGGCGGCAACGCCGAGCGTGGCGAGAAAGCCGCGACGGGAATGGATGCCCACTGTACCGGGGGCGGTTCGGCGGCTGGCCGGATGCGATGACGCGTGTTGAACTTGCGCAGGGTGACGCGATAACTTGCGAGTCATGCTGAGTCTCCTGAGTTCGCGAAGACGTCGCCGAGCAACGCTGGCCTGTGGGGCAGGGCGTGCTTTCCACAGGTGGCTGACGGCAGTCCCCGAGCGATGGTAGCGGGCGACACAAGACGCGTCCACTCCGCACAAACCCCAGCGAAAACCCTGAGTTTTTCAGTCGGGCGAGGTCACGCCTCGAAGTGATGAGGATGACGAAGTCAGTCGTTATCCAGAGATGAGGAGACAACGAGGGCGAAAAAAAACGGTGCCGGAAACCGGCACCGTAGTCAGGCCTTGCCTACCAGGTCTTTGCAATTCACGCTGTCGTGGAAGCCACGGCGGCGCAATGGCAAAGACTTACTGGGCAGCGTCCTTGACCTTCTTCAGCGGGCGAACCTTCACGCGCACCGAAGCCGGCTTGGCCGGGAACCAACGCTCTTGACCCGAGAACGGGTCCTTGCCGAAACGCTTCGCCTTGGCAGCGATTTGTTGCGACGTGACCTTGAACAGGCCATGCAGCGTGAATTCGCCAGCGCCCTTCTTGTGCAGCGAGCTGATGATGGTGTTCTCGAGCGCGGCCAGCACTGCCTTCACTTCCTTCACGGCGACAGCCGATTGTTCGGCGAGGTGCGCTGCGAGCTGGGTCTTGTTGAGCGAGTCCTTGATCGGCGAAACCTTGCCGCTGGCGGCTGCCTTCGGAGCGGCCTTCGGGGCTGCCTTGGGAGCTGCCTTCGGGGCTGCCTTTTTCGCTACCGGAGCCTTCTTAGCTGCCGGAGCTTTTTTCGCCACAGGGGCCTTCTTTGCTGCTGCTTTCTTTGCCGTTGCCATATCGATCCAATCGATGAGAATAAGAAAGTGCCGTCGGAGAACGGCCACCCGAATGATACGTCTTGCTGCGCCGACGATTCTACCTAAGAAATCGCCTTGTGAGAGTAGTGCGCGAATTATGTTGCGTGCTTGCCGCACAAGGCTGAGCGGTGATCGCACTGCATTTCGATTCGTTTCGTTCGCAACGTGACGCTTCGTCCGCGCGATCCTCCATTTTCAGCGCAATTTTCTCGCGACTTTCGCCGCGTTTTTTTACGCCATTTTTGTGCGTGTGCGGTGCGTCATCGTCGACCTCAATAGCGCCGAAACCCTTAGAAACGCTGCATTTCACAGGTTTCGCAGCGGCCATCGCTGTTGCACCAGGCGTCGGTGAGCGTGGTGCCGTCGGCCCCAAAAGTGATGTCGTGCTTCGCGCCGTAGCTGCCGGCAAGTTGCAAACGATCACCCGCAAGCGTGCCCTGCACCGTCGTGTGACTGTTCGGCTCGACGTCGTCGACACTGCCGGTCACTTGCGCGCCGTTGAGCGCGAGCGCCATCAGTCGCGTCATCGGCGTGCCCCAAAAACCCCACCATGGCGGTGCATTCGTGCACAGGCCGCGCCAGCGTCCCGACGGGTTCACCACACGCAGCGGTGCCGGTGCACTGGCTTGCACAGCCGCGCCCGGAGCGATCGGTGGCGTGACGATGGTGCTGCCTGCCGGCGGCGGTGCGTCGATCGCTGTCACATCGCGTGCCACTTCGGGCGAGCCGGCGCTCGTGGCATTCACCGCGTTCAGCCCGGCCGTGTCGCCGACGGTGCTCGGCAGCGGTGTGCTGGATGGGGGAACCGTGGACGCGATCGCGGCGTTTTGCGCTGCGGTGGCGGGCGGCGCGTAAGTGCTGGCGGCTGGCGCCGGCACGGCAGCGGCGGGCGCCACGCTGAATGTGCCGGGGGCACCGTCAACACGTGCCATGTCGGCGGGCAGGCCATCGTTGGGCACCGGTGCCGAGGCCGCCGCGCACACGTGGCACGACATGTGCGAGAGGCTGTTGCGTGTCAGCGGACGCGTGCCATAGAGACGTTGTCCGCCCTGAGCGCCGTCGCGCAGAATCGTGACGTACGGCGTGTCGTCGAGCTGATAGTCGACCTTGGCACACGAGGGTGCGTCGGTTTGCAGCATGACGTCGGCAGAAAAAGCGCCGCTGTTCGCACGTATCGGAAGCACCGACACCGAGGCGGAACAGTCGGCAATGATCTGCGCGCAGTTACACGCGGTGACCGGTGCGCGCGACGTGCTGCCGGACTGCGCGTGGGCGTGCCCGGCCAGGCCGAGCATGCCTGCGACGAGCCATCCCGTCGCAATCCTCAAAGAACTGAAACTCCGCATGATGTTTCCCCGAATGTGGCGGCATATTCTATGCTGCGGATAGTCGATCAAAAGACGTCGGCTGACAAGCGCCGAAAACAGCGAAAAACAAGGGAAAACGGCGGATCAACGGCGTATCGCCTGCCATCGCAGCGTCACGTAATTATGAGATTCCGCCCGTATCCCGGCATCGAAAGCGCGTTCTACACTGGCGAGTATTGGCCCCCCATTCAACGAGCCACTGCCCGTTGGCTTCTGGAGACATGCATGCTTGTCGATCGCACGAATGCCCCCGGCCGATCCGATTTACCCTTGACCAACGACTCCCCGACGTTCCCGATGCCTTCCGCGAATCGCGTGCTTGCGATGCTCGCGGCGCTCTTCTTCGCAATGGGGCTCATTACGTCGCTGAACGATATTCTGGTGCCTCACTTCAAGGCGGCGTTCGACCTGACCTATCGCGACGCCGCGCTTATCCAGTCCAGTTTCTTCGCCGCGTATTTCGTGGTGTCGTACCCAGCGGGGCAATACACCGCGCGCGTCGGCTATCGCCGTGCGCTGGCCAGTTCTCTGTGGCTCGCCGGCCTGGGTTGCGCGCTGTTTTTCCCGGCGGCGGCGCTCACGTCCTATCCCTGCTTTCTTGCCGCGCTCTTCGTGCTGGCGAGCGGCATCACCTTGCTGCAAGTGGCGGTGAACGCCTACGTCGAGACCCTGGGCTCGCGCGGCGCCGCCGCAAGCCGTCTCACGCTCGTGCAAGCCTTCAACTCGCTGGGCACGACCGTCGGGCCGCCGCTCGCCGCCCTCTGGATCCTAGCGCCGCAGGCCGGAACCGCGACCGGTCATGCCGTAGACAGCGTACGAGGCCCCTATGGGCTGCTCGCTGTCGTACTCGTGATCGGCGGTGTGGTGCTCTGGCGGTTGACGCTGCCAGAACAGCGCGCCAGCGGCATGTCGCCCCCGGGCTTGCTCGGTAACGTACGTAGCTTGCTGGCGCACCGTCCCTTGCGTTACGGCATCGTGGCGCTATTTCTTTATGTTGGCGCGGAAGTCAGTATCGGCAGCTTCCTGATCGTCTACCTGACACAAACGGGTACGGGCATCGTCGATCATGCCCATGCGAGCCGTTATCTGGCGTTGTACTGGGGCGGGGCAATGGTGGGGAGATTCGTGGGAGCGTGGCTGCTGCGCAAGGTGTCGCCGGGGCGGCTGCTGAGTTTGTGCGCGGTCTACAACCTGGCGTTGGTGCTTGCGTCGCTGGTGTTGCCCGGGTCGCTTGCCATGTGGTTATTGCTGGCGTGCGGTCTCGGCAACGCGATCATGTTCCCGACGATTTTCTCGCTCTCGGTCGGCGGACTGGGGGCACGGGTGAGCGAGGGCGGCGGGTTGATCTGCATGGCGATCGTGGGCGGCGCGGTGTTGCCGTATCTGCAGGGTGCGCTGGCGGATAGCGTGGGGATCGTGCTGTCGTTTCTCGTTCCCGCGTTGGCTTACGCCTACATCGCGGGGTTCGGCGCATGGTGCATGCGCACCACGCCCGAATGTGAATCTGCGTCCGGCACCGATGACAACGCAGAGCATGCGGCCGCGCAGGCGAATGTGCGCGGCCAGCAAGCGACGAGCGATCAGCCCGGCTTGCCGAACGTATAGCGCCCGAAGATAAACAGCACGTTGCCGTTGCCTTTGCCGCCGGGTACGTAGGCGGTCGAGACCGCTGCGCGCCCCACGCCGATTTCGGCGAGGGGTAGTGCAGCGGGGAAAGGCACGCCGCCGAGCGTGTCGGAGCGCGACATCAGAAAGACGGTGTAGCCGAGGCCGAACCGCACGGGGCCCGCATTCATCAAATTCCAGATCCGTCCGTAGCCCACCATCGGCGACCAATCGTTATGTGAATCCTTGAACGCCATCGCGTACAGCATGCGTGAGCCGTTCTTGCCGTCGGACAGCACGCGTCCGTAGCCGAGGCCCCACGGGTTTTCGTTGTACTGGGCGATCTTCTCGCGCGTGTACGCGAAGCGCAGGTGATGCGTATGTAGCGGGACATAAAGGTCGCTTGCGCCTTGCGTTGCCACGTCGCGTAGTTCGTCGACGATGGCGCCGGTCCAGGTCGAGATACCGCCTGAGGCAGGGGCATCGTTGGCCTGTGCGGCGAGAGGCGACAGGAATATCAAGGCCGCGCCGAGTGCTGAGTGCCAGCGGGGGCGAGGGCGTTGCGAAATCCGGGAGTGGGAGGCAAGCGGTGCGAGTCGAATCGATAGCGCGAGCCGCCCGGTGATTTGGGGGTTCGTAGGCATGGTTCCGTGCGTCTTGTTGCGAGATAGATGTCGATCGCGAGCGTCGACATCGTGCGAGTGAATGGGCCGTGGCGGGCATCGGCGGTATCACCGCTGCGTCGTGCGACCGGCATTCAAATCCCTAGACCGCGTGCGTGTCGCGAAAGTTCGGCACACCGTCGGTTTGCGTCAATGCCCGTTGCTGAAGCGCCGTTGACCGAACCTGCTGCGCGACGAAGATATGCTTTCGCGTCAATGAGATACCTCGGATATCGACGTGTTATGCACCGGGTTGTGAACATTTTCTGTGGATAACACCGAGCCTGGCGAGACCGGTCGCGCAAGCATCACGTCGTGAGGGTGCTGGCACGCAATAGGTACGAAGAAGGCGCAGCAATTGCGCTTCGCATTTTTTCTCTATCCGATCAAGGGCTTGAGTCGTCTATCCGCGAGTTGTCCACTGGCTTGCAAACAGATTCTGTGGATAACCCTGTCATGGGGAAACCCGCGCCACGCCTCGTTTTGCGGCACATGGCACAACTTTCGCGCGCGACAAATCTTCCCTGTCGAATCAGCCACTTGCCATGCTTTTCCGCAAGTTATCAACGGGCTTGTGAACAAAAAGTGTGGATAAGCCGGGATCGTCTTAAATATCAATATATGAGATCAATGTTTACATATTGACATTTAAGTTGTCGCGGAATTACGATGCGGCTCATACCGGTGGACGGACACGTTCAGGAGACGACAGTGACGGAACGACGCAAACAGAAAGTGGCGATCATTGGCTCGGGCAATATCGGCACCGACCTGATGATCAAGGTGATGCGCAACAGCGAGCATCTGGAAATGGGCGCGATGGTCGGTATCGATCCGGCCTCGGATGGTCTGGCGCGCGCACAGCGGCTGGGCGTGCCGGTGACGGCCGGCGGTATCGACGGCCTGCTGGCGATGCCGGGCTTTGAAGACATTCGCATCGCATTCGACGCGACGTCGGCCAAGGCACATGCGCATCACAACGAGCTACTGCAGGCGCACGGCGTGCAGGTGATCGATCTGACGCCTGCGGCCATCGGTCCGTACGTGATTCCGTCGATCAACCTCGACGCGCATCTCGATGCCCGCAACATCAACATGGTGACGTGCGGCGGTCAGGCGACGATTCCTATGGTCGCGGCCATCTCGCAAGTGGCGAAGGTGCACTACGCGGAGATCGTCGCATCGATCTCGAGCAAGTCCGCCGGCCCGGGCACGCGCGCCAACATCGACGAGTTCACGGAAACCACGTCGAAGGCGATTGAGGTGCTGGGAGGGGCGTCGCGCGGCAAGGCGATCATTGTGCTGAACCCGGCCGAGCCGCCGCTCATCATGCGCGACACGGTGTTCGTGCTCTCGGAGCCGGGCGATCAGGCCGCCATCGAAGCCAGCATTCAGGCGATGGTCGACAAGGTGCATGCCTACGTGCCGGGCTACCGTCTCAAGCAACAGGTGCAGTTCGAGCTGTTCGACGCGTCGCGCCCGCTCAACGTGCCGGGCCTGGGCAAGCTCACCGGACTCAAGACCTCGGTCTTCCTCGAAGTGGAAGGCGCCGCGCACTACCTGCCGGCCTATGCAGGCAACCTCGACATCATGACCAGCGCCGCGCTGGCCTGCGCCGACCGTATCGCGGCCACCCGTCTGGCGCTCGCCGCTTGAACGTCGCACGCGCTATCAGGAGACACACCTCACCATGACGCAGAAAAAGCTCTATATCTCCGACGTGACGCTGCGCGACGGCAGCCACGCGATTCGTCACCAGTACAGCATTGCCAACGTGAAGGCGATTGCCGCCGCGCTTGACGCCGCACATGTCGATTCCATCGAAGTGGCGCACGGCGACGGCCTCGCCGGCTCAAGCTTCAACTACGGTTTCGGCGCCCACACCGATCTCGAATGGATCGCCGCCGTGGCCGAAACCGTCACGCATGCCAAGGTCGCTACGCTGCTGCTGCCGGGCGTGGGCACCGTGCATGACCTGCGCGCCGCCTACGATGCTGGCGCTCGCGTGGTCCGTATCGCAACGCATTGCACGGAGGCCGACGTCTCCCGTCAGCACATTGCATACGCACGTGAGTTGGGCATGGACACTGTCGGCTTTCTGATGATGAGCCACATGACGACGCCGCAGCATCTCGCCGAGCAGGCGAAGTTGATGGAGTCGTACGGCGCGACCTGCATCTACGTGGTGGATTCGGGCGGCGCGCTGGGCATGAACGATGTGCGTGATCGTTTCCGCGCATTCAAGGACGTGCTCAAGCCCGAGACGCTTACCGGCATGCACGCGCACCACAACCTGAGTCTCGGTGTGGCGAACTCCATCGTCGCGGTCGAAGAGGGCTGCGATCGCATCGACGCCAGCCTCGCGGGTATGGGCGCAGGCGCGGGCAATGCCCCGCTGGAAGTGTTCATCGCGGCTGCCTCGCGCCTGGGCTGGAACCACGGCTGCGATCTGTACACGCTCATGGACGCGGCTGACGACATCGTGCGTCCGCTGCAGGATCGCGCTGTGCGTGTTGATCGTGAGACGTTGGCACTCGGCTATGCCGGTGTGTACTCGAGCTTCCTGCGTCACGCGGAAGCCGCGGCGGCGCGCTACGACCTCAAGACCGTCGACATTCTCGTCGAGCTGGGACAGCGTCGTATGGTGGGCGGTCAGGAGGACATGATCGTCGACGTTGCGCTCGATCTGCTCAAGCGCCGCGCGGCGTAACGCATTGGCAGCACCCGGCCGCGTTGGCCGGGTCAATGCATC
>JARLJF010000102.1 GCA_031291335.1 Pandoraea sp.
AGGCGTCCACACCAAGGTTGGCGCCGTGAACGTGTCGGTGTCCGTCGCTATCCTGGTAATGCGCCAGAAAGTTCGCTTGCGCGCGTTCGGTGTGCGGGCCGTGACAGGCCCAGTTGGCGATGCTGACGGTGCCGCAGACGACCGATGCGCGCAGCGAGAGTTGATGCACCAGCCAGGCGCGGGACACCACGGTGTCGGCATCTGTGAAGGCGAGCCAGCGAGCGCCAGTGGCGACCAGGTAGCGGGCCCCTGCCGCTCGGGCCAGACCGACATTACGGTAATCCCTGGTCAATCGCGTGACGGGCAAGCCGCGCACCACGTCGGCCGTGCGGTCGGTACAAGCGTCGAGTACGACTACGATTTTCACCCGCTCGCCCAGCAACTCCGGATGCGATGCCGCCCGCGCGATAGACGCCAGACAGAGACCGATCTCGCTCTCTTCGTTATGGGCCGGAATGCAGACGCCGATCATCCCGGACTTCCCCGGTTCTTGCGCCACACGTCCAGACCGAAGCTCGCGTCGTCATGCGTCACGATCCGCTCAATGCCGACGAGGCGCTCCATCGATTCACGTATCTGCTCAGTCGTCTGCAGCCTGTCGTGAAACGACGTCTTGCAGTGGCACATGACCCAGTCTCCGTCGATGGCCAACGATTGCAGACAGCGAGTGACGAACGTCTCGAGATCCTTGTCGGAGAAGTAATACGCAAGCTCGGAGACAATCACGAGATCAACGGATTCATGGCTCACGCCCGGCCATGCGTCCGGCAGGCAAAGTCCCTCCAACTGAACGTTCGAGGTGCCATCCTGCGCCAATATGCGGCTGCACTCGGCGATCGCCGTCGGGGAAACATCGACGGCTCGCACCGTCGTGCAACGTAATGCCAGCAATCGGGTCACGTGGCCGGTGCCGCACCCCAGTTCCAGTGCGTGGCGATACGCCTCATGGGGCAGCGACGCCATCAGCATGGTCCGCTTGCGGCGTTCGTACCAGGAGGTGCCCACGGACCACGGGTCCGGATCGTTCTGGTACATCGATTCGAAATCGGTCATTGAAAGACGACCTCGAAAGACCGTTGCAGCCTGACCAGTACGAATCGGCTCAGAATGGGTGGCGCGCCGGTATCGGGATCGAGCACCAACTGACTGTAAAACGCCTGAATCGCGTGGGCCTTGGCTTGCTGGTCGTCAGCATTCATGGGAATGGCAAGCGCGCGGTCGCTCGGGAAATCGCCCCGCCTTGGATCCGCCCAATGCCAACCCCAGATCGGTACCTCAAGGAATCGACACTGCTTTGTGGCGGCCGCTCGCAGGCTGGCACGGGCGACGGCTTCATGATCGGGATGACCATCCAGTCGCCAGGGCGCGATGACGGTATCACCGGCGTCGAGTGCCGCGACCAGTGGCGCCTCAAGCGCTCGCTCATGGCGGGCTACATGCCCGTCCGGGATCGCCAATCGATCGCGTCGCACCGACACTGACAACAGACGCAACGCCAGTTCGCTTTCCCAAGTGCGCGTACGAACGAGCGCGTCGGGCGACCAGCGTCGTGAGCCGGGATGACTGGCTTCGCCGTCCGTGACCGCCCAGACGCGAATGGCGGTGCCCTGCCGCGAGAGCTGCCGCATGATCCCCGCGCAACCCAATATCTCGTCATCCGGATGCGGTGCGACGATGTGAACCGTCCGACTGCCCTGGAAAAGGTCCGCGACACTGCACTCGGGTAGTGGATGCCATTGCATCCAGTCTCGCCAGACGAATTCGGGTGTACCTTCACCGGCGATCTCCCGGCTGGTTAAAGTGTCCATGGTCCCTCCTCTACCCGCTGCGTCACGGCGAGTCCGTGCGCGGCGAGGTCCCGCTCAGCGTGGCTTTGCCGGATGAACACAGGCAGGTCCGCCATCATGCGGGCAAATCGAGCGTCCTTGCACATTGGCGCGGCGCCCAAAGCACGCGACGCATGCAGCAGAACCGTCTCCGCCGCGGCCTCGACAGCGAGGCGTGCGCGACGTACCGCGTGGGCGCACGGCTCTCCGGGACATGCGTCGATGGCTTCCGCCGCCGTGTGCAGCACGCCCCTCGCCTGTGTCAGCGCGACATCGATCGTGCCCAGATGCGCGAGGGCGTGCGGGTCGTCGGGGCGCCGCCTTAACGTCTGGCGGACATGCTCGGCAATGGCGCTTGCCCCACCGTACCAACATGCGGCGATGCCGGCCGCGCCGTGCGCAAATCTGGGACGCTCTACATAGCCGCCGGGGCCGCCGATCATTAAACCTTCCGCGTCCTCGAATACAACGTCCACGCTGGCGGTGCCCGCCATGCCGACCGCATGCCAGCCGGCCTGCGTGACGCGTACGGCTGGTTGAACCATTTCCACGGCGATCAGGCAGGAAAGATTGGCCTCGTCACGAACGCTGACGAGGGCGTTGCGCACATGGGCGGCCCCCGAACACCAAGCCTTGACGCCAGAGATCTGCACGCCGTGCGCCCCGCTGGGCAAACGTGACATGAAGACCCGTTTGTCGGGCGGATCTGCACACCAGACCGCGAGCAATCCGTCGGGGATGGTGGAGCCGTCTTGCTTCAGTTCATTGAGGATGGCCAGCGCGTCGGTATGGCTCTCGAAAAGCTTGGCGAGCGTCAGATCATGGCGCGCAACGGCTGCCAGCACCTGCCATCGTTTGAGCGTATTGCCGGCACCGGGCAACGGGATATCGTCATATCCCGCGTCGATCAATGACTGAACCGAGGCATACGGCTCGCTCGGAAAATCTGGCGCATTCAAGCGGGCGCTCAGGCCCGCCAAGGTAAAAGTCGGCGTCTGGAACGGTGCAACGCGATCGCCTTCATTTTCGCTTTCGTGTTTCGCCGCTCTTCTCGTTGCGGCACTCATGACGGTTTTCCTTTCCAGACGCTACGACGTGAGACGCGAATCGCTCAGTGCACAAATAGCGCGATCAGGATGATGATGGGAATCGGGACACCGAGGAACAGCAAAAGAAGTGAACGCATGGCAGCCTCCGCAAGTGGGATGTCAGGATGTCGGATCAACGGTCACGCTGTCTGCCACCGAAGGTAGCCGCCAGGCTTGCGCAAAATGCACCGATGAGCAGCGAAATGAAGAGCCACAGTGCTGCGTAGGCAGACGCCTTGCGTGACTTGTCGGCCGCGTCTTTCGCGGCTGCTTCGGCCGACGCCAGCTTTGCCTGCGCGCTGGCATACGCGTCGCTCACCCGCTTTTCTGCGTCTTGCTGCGTCAGACCGGTGTACTGCGCGATTCGTTGCGCGACATATCGCGTATCGTCCGCCGGCAGCGGCCCTGTGCGCAGACTGTTCAGGAAGATGCGTGCCACTTCGGCTTTCGTCGAGGCTAGCGTGGCCGACGTCGCCTGATCGGACGGCGCACTCGCGCCAGCAGCAACGGCCGCGGCGTTCGCGTTGGGGTCGGCACGGAACAGCGAATCCATCGCATATCCCATTGATGCCATCGACCCTGCCGACCCCGCCGATGTCGCGGATGTCCCGGCACCGTTCGCCGTCATCGCCGCGGATGCCGTCTGCGCCGCGCCACTCACCGCAGTTGCCGCCGTAGACGCGCCTGCGTTGATGATCGAACCAATGACCGACGTTAGCAACGCCGCGGTCGCCAGCGACGCGACTGCCCAGGTCAGAAGACCGTGGGCGGTGTCACGGAAGTAGCTTTCGTCCGGGTGAACGTCAGGCCATGGCGTTCTCAGACGCCCCGCCAGATACCCGCCCATGCCGGACGCAACGAGCTGCGTCAGCGTAATCCAGAGAATCGTCGAGACGCCAAAGGCTTCGGCGCTGATGCCCCGATTTACCCATGGAGAGACCGACGATAGCCCCAGGCCGGTCCCCAGCATCAACAGGATCAACGACAGCGCGGCGGCGCAGACGCCTCCCGCAATGATCGCACTCCACGACACCGCACTGATGGCGAGCCGCCCAACGGTATTCATCTCGCCGACCGTATTGGGCGGCGAGTTCAGTGCGTTTCGTTCACTAAGCTGATTCATGACGACCTCTGGCTGATTTGCGCGTTCCGTGACGTCGCGAGACGGCGGACCTTGCGCGAGTTGACCATCGACTTCGGCGAGTAGCGCTTCATCTTAGACTGCCTCGAAATCATGCTCGGGAGGCGAAATACGAGTCAGACAGGTAACTTTGGACCCAAGTCAACGTAATAAGCGTTTTCGGCATCGCAGTCAGTTCGCTGGCGTACCAAAATGCCGGCGGGTCGATTCGGAAGAATCCCAAAACACTGAGTAGAAGCCGCCGTCGCCCTTGTCCGATAGCGTACCGACGTGATCGCGAGACTCACCTAACGTGGCGCAGACAATCGATCAGTCTCTCTCACGGCGGATATCGTGTCCCTCGATCGCACTGCACTCCATAAAAATCAATCGCTTTGGGATACGCTGGGCCCGGGCCTGATTACCGGCGCGGCCGACGATGATCCGAGCGGCATCGCCACCTATTCGCAGGTCGGTGCCGCATTCGGGTATGGCTTGTTATGGACGGCCTTGATCACGTATCCGCTCATGATCGGAATTCAAGTCGTGAGCGCACAAATCGGACGCGTAACCGGCGACGGCATTGCGGCAAACATTCGCAAGCACTACCCCGCCTGGATACTGTATGTCCTCGTTGGGCTTCTCCTGGTGGCCAACACGATCAACATCGCGGCGGATGTCGGCGCGATGGGCGCGGCGTTGAAGTTGCTGATCGGCGGTCCGGCAGTCTGGTATGCGGTCGCTTTCGGCTTGGTTTCGCTGATATTGCAGGTCTTCATACCGTTTCCGCGTTACGCCCCGATTCTCAAAGTGCTGACGCTCGCGTTGCTCGCCTATGTGGCGACCGTCTTCAGTGTCAAGATTTCGTGGGGGACCGTGCTGTATCGAACCGTGGTGCCCGACGTGTCATTCAACGTTGGCTACATCGTCGCCGTCGTCGCGGTATTTGGCACGACCATCAGTCCCTACATGTTCTTCTGGCAGGCCTCTCAAGAGGTGGAAGTCCAACGCGCAACCGAGGGTCAGGAGCCATTGACCGCGGCGCCGTCGCAAGCCTGGCGAAATTTGCGGCGCATCCGGCTCGACACCTATATCGGCATGGCATTCTCGAACGTAATCGCCTTCTTCATCATATTGACGGCCGCTGTCACGCTATATCAGCATGGCGTGCGAGATATCCAGACCTCGTCGCAGGCCGCCGCAGCGCTTCGGCCACTGGCCGGAGAATTTGCTTTCCTGCTGTTTTCTGCCGGCATTATCGGATGCGGTTTATTGGCCGTGCCTGTGCTGGCGGGCGCGTCTGCCTACGCGGTGGCCGAGGCTTTCCAATGGCGCATCGGCCTGGGGCGCGAGGTCTTGCAGGCGCGAGGCTTCTACGCCATCTTGACGCTCGCGACCCTGCTCGGCGTCGCGCTGAATTTCACCCCGATCGACCCCATCAAGGCCCTCTTCTGGAGCGCCGTGGTCAACGGGGTGATAGCCGTCCCGATCATGGCGATCGTGATGCTGATCGCGGCAAGACCCGACGTCATGGGGAAATTCGCGATCAGCCTGCGCCTGAAGGCGCTGGGCTGGCTCGCCACCGGCACGATGGCTTGCGCCGTCGTCATCATGTTCGCCACGTGGGGACGGTGAGGTGTCTGCGAGTCCCTCCGGCG
>JARLJF010000103.1 GCA_031291335.1 Pandoraea sp.
CCCACGGCAACGTTCAATCCTTCCGCGCGCAAGGTCGCACCCGCGCTCGGGGTCAGAGATTCATTCATGTTGGATGCCCGGCCTGGCGGCTGCTGGGTCGCTTGGTGACGGGGTCGCGGGCCTTTCGGCGTCCCGGGCGCGCTCAGGCACCCCGGCACCGAGAGCGCCCGGCGCCAGCACTAGCTGCCTAAACTCCTGAAGTCGTGGTTCGTCGCTCAAAAGACGTATCACAACCCGGCATATTTACCCATGTCACGATTGCTCTCGCTGTCGCGCCTGTTTCTCCGTCCCACCGCCTTTGCCGTTCTGCTCGGGGCGTGCGCCCAAGCCCCATCGCCCGGCGTTGCGCCGTCCGCCTCCCAATTCACCGTGAGCCACCCCTACACCGCCGACATCCGCCGCACACGCGACGGCACGGCGCACATTCTGGCTGACGACTGGGGCGGACTAGGCTATGGCTTCGGCTATGCCCAGGCCCAGGACAATCTCTGCACCCTCGCCGAGAGCATCGTGACGTTTCGCGGCGAGCGCTCGCTCACCTTCGGCACCGAGGGGCGGGTCACGCAGCGCAGTACGTTCGGCCAGCCTGCCAACCTCGATGCCGACGTCTTCTTTCGTCTGACGTTCGACGACGGCACCCTCGCCCGCTACCGCGCCGCCCAGTCGCCACGCGGACGTCAACTGGCGCAGGGCTTCGCCGCAGGCATCAACCGCTATCTGAAAGACCTGCAAACGGGCACCGACGCGCATCAGCACACCGCGTGCCGCAATGCCGACTGGCTGCGCCACCTCGCCAGCGTGACGGAAGACGACGTCTACCGTCGGCTCTACGCGGCAACGCTCGCCGCCGGGTCCGCCACGCAGATTGCCGCCATCGCCAGCGCCAAACCGCCCGCCGTCAGCACCACGGCAAGCCGACCCCGCCCCGCAGCGGGGACCTTCGCGATGGCCGATGCGGCCGTGTCGTCGCTCAACGACGCCGGACTGGGCAGCAACGCCATCGCTTTCGGCGCCGCACTCAGCGCTAGCGGGCAACCGATCCTCTATGGCAGTCCACATTGGTATTGGCAGGGCGCGGACCGGCTCTACCCCGCGCATCTGACGATCCCCGGCACGCTCGACGTCTCGGGCGTCAGCATGCTCGGTGCGCCGTTCATCATGATCGGCTTCACCCAGAACGTCGCCTGGACGCACACAGTATCGAGCGCCCGTCGCTTCGGCCTCATGGCACTAACGCTGGACCCGGCCGACCCGACCCGCTACCGCGTCGACGGCAGCCCCCGAGCCATGCAACGTGTCTCGGTCGACGTGCCGGTGCGCGATGCGCAGGGTCGCACGACAGTTCTCTCACGAACGCTCTACCGGACCAGCGACGGCCCGGTCGTCAACCTCTCGGGCATGTCGCCCGCGCTGGGCTGGTCGCGGCAGCAGGCCTTCGTTCTGCGCGATGCGAACGCGGGCAACTTCGGTTTGCTCGAGCACTATCTGCGTCTGGCGCAGGCACAAACGCTCGACGCCTTCGTCGCAAGCGCCCGGGCCGATGCCGCAAATCCATGGGTCAACACGTTGGCCATCGGCCGGCATGACGCGCGGGTGTGGTTCGGCGACATTGGCCCGGTGCCCGGCGTGTCCGACGCGCTGGCCGCCGCCTGCACCGCGAAGCCCGCCGGCGACGCGTTCGCCAAGCTGGCCCCGGGCCTGCCCGTGCTCGACGGCAGCCGCAGCGCCTGCGCGTGGCAGACGGCCCCGGACAGCCCGCTGCCGGGCACGCTGGGCCGCGCAGACATGCCGGACATCATGAGCACCACCGTCGTGGCCAACATGAACGACAGCGCATGGCTGGCCGCACCGGACGCCCCCATGACACACCTGAGCGCCGTACTGGGCCTCAGTCACTCGCCACTCTCCCTGCGCAGCCGCGCGGGCCTGCAACGTATTGCCGCGTTACGCGCCGCAGGTCCCATCACAACGCAGGCGGTCCGAGACGCCGTGCTGCTCGCCCGGCCGCTTTCGGCAGACCTCGCCCGGCAGACTCTGCTCGCGAAGGCGTGTTCGTCGACAGATCGACGAGTCGACGTGCAGCTCTCGCGAGATCCGCTCGACGGCAAGCCTTTCGAGTCGGCACAGACGGTCGATATCGCCCCGGCCTGCCGCGTGCTTGCCGCATGGGATGGCACCGGTGAGCGAGCGGCGCGCGGGGCTAACCTTTGGGATGCCGTCTGGATTCGCCTGGCCGGTGTCGATCCCACCGGACGCAAGGCCCTCGCGGGGTCTTTCGTGGCGTCGCAAGCCGCCACATCCCCCAGCGAACTGAGCGCCGACCCGGCAACGATCTCGCAAGCGCTAGGTGCCGCCGTGCTGGAAATGCGGCGCATGGGATTAGCGCTCGACAGCCGCCGCGACGAGGCGCTTTTCGCCACGCGTGGCGCAAAGCGCATCGGACTCGCGGGCGGTTGCGACATCCCGGGATATTTCTCCGTTATCTGCGCCGACGCACGCATGGGCCCGGACCGCTATGCCATGGACGTCGCGCCGCGCGGCGACACCTACCTGCAAGTCGTCTCCTTCCCCGCCGCCCCGGGAGCGCCCGTGGAGGCGTCCATCCTCGACGCCTCAGGCCCCGCCGACACCCCCGGAGATCCGCGCAACGCCACGGCGCTGCAAGCCTGGGCGGACAAGCGCTGGCAGCGCGCGCCTTTGCACGAGGCCGATGTCGCCGCCGACACGGTGAGCGTGCTGCATTTGGCGCAGTAAGTGAACGCCCCCTAAATATCGGAGGACTTGAATCGTCCACTACTCGACGGGTACGGGCGTTCCGGGGATACGAGTGCGCTCATCACCTCAGTTTTCGATAAAACCTAGGAGTCTTAGATGAAGCACTACGGGAGCGTCTGTGGCCGGGGGGCCAGTCGTCGGCGCGCAATCCATCGTCCGATCCATCGCCATATCGCCCTTGCCGCGAGTCTCGCCGTGGCGCCGCTGGCATTCGCCACGAGCGCCTACGCGCAATCGTCGGGCCAGTCAGGCGAGGTGTCGCTCTCGCCCACTCAGGTGAGCGCCGATCGCGCCCCGGAGAATGGCGCTGGACCGGTCGATGGCATCGTTGCCAAACGCAGCACCACGGGCACGAAGACGGACACGCCGCTCATCGAGAATCCGCAGTCGGTCTCGGTGATTCCGAAAGAGATGATTCAGGATCTGGGCGCACAGACGGTCAGTCAGGCCATGCGCTACAGCGCCGGGGTGCTGCCGGATAACGCCGGCTTCGAGACCCGCTTCGACTGGATCAACATCCGCGGCTTCTCGGCGTCCACGCTGGGGCTGTACATGGACGGCACGCGCCTGCAATCGTCCACGGAGTTCCAGCTTGACCCGTACGGACTGGAGCGCATCGAGATTCTGCGCGGCCCGTCGTCGGTGCTCTACGGGCAGAACACGCCGGGCGGCCTGATCAATATGGTGACGAAGAAGCCGCTCGAGACGCCATTGCACGAAATCCAGCTCTCGGCCGGATCGTTCAAGAACAAGCAGGCGGCGTTCGACTTCAGCGGTCCGCTCGATGCCGACGGCAAGGTGCTCTACCGCCTCGTCGGCCTGTTCCGCGACAGCAACACGCAGGTCGATTACACGCCGAACGATCGCATCTACATTGCGCCGTCGCTCACGTGGAAGGCCACCGACAAGACCACGATCACGTTCGAAGCGAGCTACCAGCGCGACAAGGTCGGCTTCGGCCAGTTCCTGCCCGCCGCAGGCACGGTTCTCTTCAACCCGAATGGCCAGATTCCGGTCGGACGCTTCGTCGGCGACCCGAACTACGACAACATCAAGCGCGAGCAGGTGTTCGCGGGCTATCAGATCGAGCACCGCTTCAACGATCAGGTCACGTTCAAGCAGGCCGCACGCTACTCGTACTTCGACTACAAGGTCGACACCGACGGGTACGGGCTGGGCTTCGCGCCGGGCAGCCTCACGATGATCAACCGGCTGCCATTCGCCGATTATCGTCAGACCGACGTGCTCACCATCGATAACCAGTTGCAGACGAAGTTCACGACCGGCCCGTTCTCGCACGTGGCGCTGTTCGGCTTCGACTATTACTACTACAACGAACACCGCAGCATGCGCCAGGGCGTAGCGAGCGCGGCGAACCAGCTCAATATCTTCTCGCCGAACTACGGCGCGGCGGTCTTCGGGTTGACGCGGCAGGCCGCGGACAGCGACTCGCGCTTCACGCAGGGCGGGCTCTACTTCCAGGACCAGATCAAGTACAACAAGTGGTTGCTCACGCTCGGCGTGCGTCAGGACTGGGCCGCGCAGAACGTCTACAACCGCCTGACCAACCGCTCGTCGAGCCAGGCGGATTCGCAGGCGACCTATCGCGCAGGCCTCACCTATCTGTTCGACATGGGGCTGGCGCCGTACTTCAGCTACTCCGAGTCGTTCCAGCCGAACGTTGGCACCGATCGCTTCGGCAATCAGTTCAACCCGTCGAAGGGCAAGCAGTATGAAATCGGCGTGAAGTACCAGCCCGCCGGTTTCAACAGCTTCATTACTTTGTCGCTGTTCGACATCCGCATGACGAACGTGCTGACGCCGGACCCGGCCAACACCGCGTTCTCGGTGACGACCGGCGAGCAACACTCGAAGGGCTTCGAAATCGAGGCGGTCGGTGAACTGACGGACAACCTGAAGGTAATCACGTCGTACACGAACACCAACATCGTCAACTCGAAGACCAACGACCCGACGTTGCTCGACAAGGTGCCGCCGCAACAGCCGCGCACGGCCGCCGCCCTGTGGGCCGACTACACGTTCCACTCGGGCGTGCTCAAGGGCTTCGGGTTCAACGGGGGCATTCGCTACGTCGGGCCGACCTACATCGAGGCGACCAACACCGCCGGTCAGGCACCGTCGCGCACGCTGGTCGACCTGGGCCTGCACTACCAGTACGACAAGCACTGGCGCTTCCAGCTCGATGGCAGCAACATCTTCGACAAGACCTATGTGGTGTGTGTGACGACATCGCAGTGTGCCTATGGCGCACGTCGCACGATTCTTGGAACGGCGAAGTACAGTTGGTAAGTCGTAACGTGATCGGCGAGGAACAAAAAGGGCAGCCCTCACAGGCTGCCCTTTTTTATGGATGGCGATCGGCGCGCCTCATGCCTCTCCTCATGCTCCCTTCATGACGCCAGTCGCCAATCCGCACTGTGTGCGCCGACACCGCGCAGCGAGCGCGCCACGTCTTCGATCCACGCCTGTGTGCGAGGCAACTGCATGTGGCTCGACGCCACCGTTCCTTCATACACGGGCGCAGCGCCCAATGCATCTGCCAGACGCTCCCGATCACCGATCGCCCGGCGCTCGACCCACCATGCATGCACCGGTACGTCAGCCGGTCGCAGGCGATGCACATCGGCCAGCGCTCGCAGATGCGCAGTCACACGGAACATATGGGCAAGTTCATCGCGACCGAGCGAAGCGTAGTCGCCCGCCTTTGATGTCGCTGCGGTCGTTGATCCAGTTGATCCCGTCGATGCCACATCGCCCTGCGTCTGCATCGTCAACGCCGCATCGACTGCTGCTGCCAGCGCCCCCTCGTCGAGTGGCGCGCCTGCGTGGGGCGCGAGCGATGCGCGCAACGTTGCCGCGTCGACCTGCGGCAGAATCGTGACGAGGTAGTCGAGCAGATCGCCCGTCCAGTCTCGCGCCGAAGTGGCTGCCAACTTCTCCGGCGCTTGCTGCGGCACGAAGGTGTCGGCCAGGCCGAGGAAAGCGACTTCCTCGCCGCTCGCACGCAGGCGCTCTGCCATCGCCAACGCGATCGGTCCACCGAGCGACCAGCCGAGCAAGTGGTAGGGGCCCTGCGGTTGCGACACACGCACAGCATCGACATAGCGCGCTGCCATCTCGTCAAGCGACGTATCACGCCATTTCGGATCGAGCAGCATGCGCGACTGGATGCCGATCACCGAACGCTCATCCGCGAGCGATTGCGCCAACGGTCGGTAGTCGAAGACGGTGCCGACCGCCGGGTGTACACAGAACAGCGCCGGCGTGGACTGTGTGTTCGTATTCAAGCGCACCAGCAGATCGCCACTACTCGCCACAGGCGCTGCGTCGGTCGGCGTTAGCGACGCGGCCAGACGAGCCACCGTGCCGTGCTGCATCAACTCGCGCAGGCTCACCTTGAGCGGTGGCGTGCCGCGCTTGAGGCGAGCAATCACTTGCAGTGCGAGGATGGAATCACCGCCGATTTCGAAGAAGTTGGCATCGCGATTGATCTGATCGGTCTTCAGCACAGCGCACCAGACCTCCGCAATGCGCGACTCCAGCGCCGTGAGCGGTGCCGCGCCGTCATGTGCCGATGCTGGCGTCGATGCCGCCGTGGCGGCGTCTAGCAACGCACGGCGATCGACCTTGCCGTTAGCCGTCAGCGGCAGCGTCTCAAGACGTACGAGGCGCGCCGGTACCCACGCGGCGGGCAGCCGCGATTGCAGCGCTGCGCGCACGTCGGCGTCCGTCAGTTCCCCGGTATAGCAGCCGAGCAACTGCGATTGTCCACGCGCATCGCGCTCGACGAGCACCACTGCATCGCGCACCCCGTCCAGGGCTCGCAGCCCATGGGCCACTTCGCCCGGTTCAACGCGGTAGCCGCGAATCTTGACCTGATCGTCGGCGCGTCCCAGATAAACGATCTCCCCATCGGCACGACGCTTCACGCTGTCGCCCGTGCGGTACATGCGTGCGCCCGGACGCCACGGATCGGGAACGAATCGCTCGGCCGTCTTGCCCGGCTCACCGAGATAGCCGCGCGCAAGCGCAACGCCGCCGATGTATAGCTCGCCGCTCACACCCGGTGGCACGGGATTGAGATCGGCATCAAGTACGTAGGCGCTCACGTTCGGCAAGGGCAAGCCGACGGGAAGCAACGTTGGCGCTTGCGACTCGCGAGATGCCTGCGCGGGCGCCGTGTGAGTGAGTACCCCCACCGTTGTCTCTGTCGGACCGTAGTGATTGAGCACGCGCAACGTCGGACGGTGTGTGTACAACAGCGCCAGCAACTCTGCGTCGGCCGCCTCGCCGCCAACGACCAGCCAGTCGTGCGGCAACACGTCGGGACCGGCGGCCAGCAGCAGTCCTTTGAGGTGACTCGGCACGATTTTCATGGCGCCGATCCGGCGGGCGCGCATCCATTGCGCGAAGCGGCCCGCATCGAAGGCATTCTCCTGCGGCATGAGATGCAACGGCCGCCCCATCGCCAGTGCCCCGAATAGCACGGTGTGTCCCAGATCGGCGGCCACAGTCGAGACCATGGCCATGCTCGCTTCCTCCGGCAATTCGCGCAAGCGCGACATCACGCCCTGCACGTAGTTGTGCAACGCGCCGCGGCCGACGACCACGCCCTTGGGCTGTCCCGTCGACCCCGAGGTGTAGATCACATACGCGGCCTGCGCGGGATGCACGCTACGGTGCACGAAGCACGCCTCGTCGCGTGCCAGTACATCGTTCACCGAAAGCACCTGACAGCCCGCGACAGCAGGTAGCGACGCTAACGCCGCGTCGCCGATCACCGCACGTGCCCCGCTCGCCGCGATCAGTTGTGCCAGACGCGCTGAGGGTTGCGACGGGTCCAGCGGAACATAGGCTGCGCCCAACTTCCACACACCCAGCATCGCGGCCACCCATGCGGCGCTGCGCGGCAAAATCAGTGCGACGCGGTCTTCCCGGCCCACGCCACAGTGCGCCAGTGCCTGCGCCATGCGATTCGCGTGCGCATCGAGGGTACGGCGCGACCACGCGCCGTCCTCTGCATCAACGGCAAGCGCCTCGCCGTCCTGCGCCACACGCGATGCCCACGCGTCGAGCCAATCGCTCGTCTCCCATGCCCGGCGTTCACCGTCAGTCACCGACGGCCGTTCGGTTTCGAGTGAAACGCCACCCAACAAGGCCTCCGGTGCATCGGTCAGTTGCCCGAGCAATTGCCGGAAGGCGCGAGCCAGCGGCTCGAGCGTCGCCGCATCGAACAGATCCGTCGCGTACGTCAAGGCGATTTGCAGCGTGTCGCCGCGCTCCACCGTATCGAGCGAGAGATCGAAATGCGAACTCTGCCCGGCGACGACCACGGGTTCCACGCGCAATCCCGCCATCGCAGGAACTGCATCGCGCGCGATCTCGTGATTGAATTTCGCCTGAAACAACGCGTTGACGGCAGCGTCACGCGCCGGCTGCAATGCTTCTACGAGTTTGTCGAACGGCACGTCCGCGTTGGCTTGCGCGTCGATGGCCTGCGCCTTCATCGCGGCCACCAATTGCCCGAAGGTCGCCTTCGGATCGACCGTCACACGCATGACTTGTGTATTGACGAAGAAACCGATGAGCGGCTCGGTCTCCAGCTTTGACCGCCCCGCCACCGGTACTCCCACGTTGACACTGCGCACCCCTGCGATACGGCCGAGCCATATCCCGTGGGCGGCCAACACCACGGTGTAGAGCGTGGTGTCATGGGCACGCGCCAACTCACGCAATCGCGCCGTGAGCGCTGCGTCAGCCTGCGTGAGATAAGTGGCGCCGCGCCCGCTAGGCGCGGCCGGGCGAGGCCGGTCGGCAGGCAGTGGCAGCACAGGGTGCTCGTGCCCGAGATGTCGTTGCCAGTACGCCAGTTGCCGGTCCAGCTCGCCCGCTTCGAGCCAGCCGCGCTGCCAGATGGCGTAGTCGGCATACTGAATCGCCAACTCGGGCGGCGGCCCGACGTGAGTGCCCGCTGCAGCGAAGCGCGCATAGCCGCGCGTGCATTCGTCGACCAGACGCGTCATCGACCAGGCATCTGCCACGATGTGATGCAGCGTCAGCAGCAGCACGTGGTCGTCGGCTGCCAGACGAATGAGTCGCGCGCGTAACAACGGCGCAGTGTCCAACGCAAAAGGCAGCACGGCCTCCTCGCGAGCGCAGGTTTGTACGCGCGCCTGCCGCAACGCCTCGGTAGCCGCGCCTGCCTCCGCCTGCCAGTCCTCGTAAGCCATGGCAAACGGCACATCGACATGAATCCGTTGATACGCGCCGTTCGGCCCATCGTGAAAGCTGGTGCGAAGCGCCTCGTGGCGCGCGATCACGGCAGCAAACGCCTGCGTAAGTGCATCGACGTCGAGCGCGCCATGCAAACGCACGGCCGCCGGAATGTTGTACGCGCCCGTACCCGGCGAGAGTTGCTCGACGACCCACAGACGCTGTTGCGCATACGACAGCGGCGCATCGGAACCGTCTCGCAGTCCGCCAGGAATCGGCAGGCTGGCCAGATCGATGCCCTGCTCGCGGGCGCGCGACTGAAATACCGTGCGCTTGTCGCCGGGAAGCGCGAGGAAACGGCGCATCAATGCCGAGTCGTCAACCTTGGCGGCAGGGGAGGAATTGCCGAAAGACATCGCGAGATCCTTCTATCAAACAATCACGAATCGAATTGAGATGAGCCTGCCCCGCCCGCGACATCCACGAACAAGGCAAGCCCGTCGCCATCAGGCCGCGTCGGCCTCCAGATCGCCCAGCAGGTCGTCGAGCACATCACGCGCGTGCGCATCGAGCGCCGCCGGTGCGGTCGTCGACCAGGCTGCGCAGAAGTCCGCCAGCACAGGCGTCTCGAACAATTGACGCAGCGCCACCGGACGACCCGACGCCGCTTGCAAACGCGCCACCATCTGCGTGGCGAGCAACGAATGGCCACCCAACGCAAAGAAGTTGTCGTGACGCCCCACGTGCGGCACGCCGAGCACCGTTTGCCAGACCTGCGCCACGTCCGTCTCTACGCCCGGTTCCGGGGGCACGAAGCGTGCCCCGGCGGCTTGCGGTGCAGGCAACGCGCGACGGTCGAGCTTGCCGTTCGGTGTGAGCGGCAACGCATCGAGCCGCAGCCATTGCCCCGGCATCATGAACGCTGGAACCCGTGTCGCGAGGTGATCGCGCAGACGCTCCCAGAGACCGTCGTCATCGGCCTGCGCCACCACGTAGGCCACCAACTGCTCGCCCGCGCCATCGTTGCGCACCAGCACAGCGGCGGCGCTCACATCCGCGTGAGCCAGCAATTGCGCCTCTATCTCACCCGGCTCGATGCGAAAGCCGCGCAGCTTGACCTGCTGGTCGCCGCGACCGAGGTAGTCAAGCGTTCCGTCCGGCAGACGTCGCACCCGGTCGCCCGTCTGGTACATACGAGCGCCTGGCCTCCCCCACGGATCCGGCAAGAAACGCTCGGCACTCAGGGCCGGACGCCCCAGATACCCGCGCGCCAACCCGTCTCCGCTGACGTAAAGATCGCCCGGCACGCCCATCGGCACTTCCGCCAGCGACGCGTCGAGTACGCACCAACCGATGTCCGGCAACGCCTCGCCGATCGGCGATTGCCCGATACCGACATCCGGCGTGACGACGCCGTAGCTCACATAGACGGTCGTCTCCGTGGGGCCGTACATGTTGATGATCCGGGTCTGCGTACCGAAGTGCGCCCACCACGGCGCGAGTCGGCGGGGTGTGAGCGCTTCGCCGGCGAGCACGATGTGGCGCAACGTCGTCTGGCACGCTTCGGACGGCAATGCCGCCAGAATCTGATAGAACGCGGACGGCGTCTGGCACAGCACCGTCACGCGTTGCTGCTCGATCATTGTCCACAGAGCTTGCGGTTCACGGCTCGTGTAGTACGGCACAACAACAAGGCGCCCGCCATGCGAAAGCGCACCGAAAATTTCCCATACCGACACATCGAAGGCGTACGAGTGGAACATCGTCCACACGTCGTTCGTGCCGAAGTTGAACCAGTCCTGCGTCGAATGCAGCAACCGCATCAGTTGACGATGCGCGACCTGCACGCCCTTCGGACGCCCCGTCGACCCCGACGTGTAAATTACGTACGCCAGTTGATCGACGTGAACGCCTACGTCCGGCGACGTCTGCGGCAACGACGTATCGTCGAGTAACGCGTCGACGCTCACGCTGGCAGGCGGCAGCCACGAAGCGCCCGCGAGCGAAGCCTCCGTCACGACCACCGCGATGCCCGCGTCATCCACGACATAGCCCAGACGCTCGTCCGGGTACGCGGGATCGAGTGGCACGTACGCCGCACCGGCCTTGAGCACACCGAGGATCGCGACGATCAGTTCGACCCGGCGCGTCATCGCTATACCCACACGGTCTTCCCCTCGCACACCCCGGCGCAGCAATGCGTGCGCCACACGATTCGCGCTGGCCTCAAGCGCCGCGTAGGTCAGCGAGTGCTCGCCATCGGTCACGGCCACGGCGTCGGGTTGTGTGAGCGCAAATGCCGCAATCGTCCGATCGACGGTCGTCGCCACGTCAAACGTGGCGCGCGGGCCGCGATGTGACGGCCATGACGGATCGGCGTCGTGCAGGACGACATCCGCGACACGCAGATCCGTCGACGTTTGGGGTGCGCACAACTGCGCGAGCAGATCGTGCAATTGCGTCCACAAGCGCTCGACGGCGGCATCGTCGAAATGCTCGCGGTCGAAGCTCATGCGCACGTCGATGGTCTCGCCCGACGCGATGCCGATCGTCAGCGGGTAATGCGTTGTCTCCACGTTCACGATGTCGCCGAAGCGCAGCGCCTGCGCGCCTTGCGCCCGCAGTGCCCGGTCCACCGGATAGTTCTCGAACACGATCAGCGAGTCGAACAGTGCCTGCCCGGGCCAGCCCAGCCAGCGCTGAATGTCATAGAGCGGCGTGCTCTCAGCCTCGCGCAGCGCGAGGTTGTCCTCCTGCAAACGATGCAGCCAATCGTCAAGACGCTCTGACGGCACCGGCCCTTGCACCACCGGCAGCGTATTGATGAACAGGCCCATCATGCGCTCGGCGCCGGGCAACTCGGCGGGACGTCCGGAGACGGTGACGCCGAAGCACACATCGCGCCGCCCGGTATAGCGCTGCAACAGCAGCGTCCATGCGCCCTGCATCAGCGTGTTGACGGTCAGCCGTCGGCCACGCGCCGCACGCTGCCATGCCTGTGTGCTGGCGGCATCGACACGGAACGTACGTTCGCCATGCCCGATCTCGGGGGCGGAGGTGCGCAACACCGTCTCGTGCAATTGCGTTGGCGACTCGAAGGCGCCCAGCCGCTCGCGCCAGAACGATTCCGCGTCTTGCGGGGTGTGCGATTCGAGCCACGCGATGTAGTCGCGAAAACGCGGCGCAGCGCCGCCGGTCTCGGGCGTGCCGGACAGATAGGCTTGCAGAATTTCCCCGATGAGCTGCGCGCTGCTCCAGCCGTCGAGCAATACGTGATGCAAGGTCCAGATCAACTGCCATGCATCGTCGCCGACGCGCACGAGCGCCACACGTTGCAACGGTGCACAGGCAAGATCGAAGCCCTGCACGCGCTCGTCATGCGCCAGTTCGCCCAGAACGCCGGTGCCTTGCTGCGTAATCCGCTCGCGCCAGTCGAGCTGACGTAGCGCCTGCGGCACTTCGCGGTGCACCAACTGCAGAGGCGGCGCGCCATCGCGCCAGACGAAGCTCGTGCGAAGAATCGCGTGCCGTTTCACCGCGCCCTGCCAAGCGGCGGCGAAGGCGTCGGCCTGCAAACCTTCGAGACGAATCTGAAGCTGGTTGATGTACGACGCGCTATCCGGCGCCAATCGCGCGTGAAACACCATGCCCTGCTGCATGGGCGAAAGTGGATAAGCGTCCTCGAGATTCGCCGCTGGCACAGGCAACCCGGCCAACTCCGCTTCGGTCAGCTTCGCTAACGGGAAGTCCGCCGCGCTCGTCACCTGCCCCTCAGCGCTGGCCGTGACAAGCGCGCCGAGGGCTGCCTGCATGCGGGCAGCCACCCCGGCAATCGTGGCCTCATGGAACCGCTTGCGGGAAAAGCGCCAATGCAGTCGCAGGCAGCCATGTGCCATCGCGCCGTCGACCGACAGCCAATTGCCCAACGGGGCAGCAGCATCCCGGGCGGCACCGGCGGGCGCGTCGCTCGGGGCAAAACGCCCGTCAGCGAACCCGGCATCGACACGTCCGAGGTAGTTGAACGTGATACGCCCTTGCGGCAGCGCGGCCATCGTGTCGCGCGTGCTGGCGTCGCCGTGATAGCGCAAGGCACCGAAGCCCAGCCCGGCACGCGGCACCGCACGCCAGGCGCGCTTGAGCGCGAACAGCGTTTCGCGCGGCGACGCCGCGACGTCGACCGCCACCGGATAGACCGACGTGAACCATCCCAACGTGCGCGTCAGATCGAAGGCTTCGGTGCCGGCCACCTCATCGCGACCGTGTCCTTCGACGCAAAGCGCGATGCGCGCGGCGCCTGTCCACTCACCGACGGCTTGTGCCAACGCCGCCACCAGCAGTTCGTGGATGCGCGCCCGGTCATTCGCCGCGTCGAGCAGGCGGCGCGTCGCAGCGGCGTCGAGTGCGACGGTGATCTCCATCGCATCGGCCTGTCGATCGCCCTCGGGGGGTGTGGCGTCAGTGGGCAGCGTGTCATGCGCGCCTTGCAGCGCTTGCTGCCAGAACTGAGCCTCCTGCGCGGCGTCGGGCGACGATGCCCAGTCTCGCCAGAACGTCGCCCACGCACCCAGCGAGGTGCCGGTGTCCGGCAGCGCAATGGGTTGCCCCGCTTCGATCTGCGCGAGCGCACGCTGCAAATCACCGAGGAGAATGCGCCACGAAACACCATCCACAGCTACGTGGTGGCAGACCAGCAGCAGGCGTTGCCGTCCGCCAGTGAGCGTGACGAGCACCGCACGCAGCAATGGTCCGCCCTCCAGCGACAAACCTCGCTGCGCACGCTCGGCGGCCGCGAGTGCCTCCGCTTCGTCGGCAGCGTTCACGACGTCCAGGGCGATGAGCGACGTGCCTTCAGGTGCGCGTCGCTGCTGCCAACCCTCGCCCGTCTGCCGGTATCGCATCTGCAACGCTTCGTGATGGGCAGCAACAGCCTGCAAGGCATCGCGCAGCGTAGAGGGCTCAAGTGGACGGCCAGCATCGCGCACGTCGACCTGAACCCATTGATTCCAATGATCGCGCTGCACAACCGGCGTCTCGAAGAACCACGACTGAATCGGCAGCAAGGGCGTCTCGGCATCCGCGGCGCTGCCCGGCGCCGGCGCGCCCGGCGCTTCATGCAGCGGCACGGCAGCCGCGGCAAGCTCCGCCAACGTCTGATGCCGGAACACATCGCGCACGGTGATGCGCCAGTCGGCTTCGCGCGCGCGGCTCACGAGTTGCAGGGCAATGATGGAGTCGCCGCCAAGGGCAAAGAAGTTGTCATGTCGGCCAACCTGCGCGGCGCCGAGCAGTTGCGTCCAGATCGTTGCCAGATCGGTCTCGACTCCGGCGCGCGGTGCTTCGGCACTCGCGCTGTGCCACACCGGCACGGGCAACTGCTTGCGATCGAGCTTGCCATTCACCAGCTTGGGCAAGGCCGCCAGCACGATGACTTGCGCCGGCACCAGATACGCGGGCAGCCGCGCGGCGAGCGCCTGTCGCAGTCGTTCTCCGAACGCGCTCGCATCGGTACCGTCAGAGGGTGTCGCACTGACATGGGCAATGAGTTGCACGCCCGCCGGCCCCTGCGCCGTCCCCGCCACGGCCTCGCGCACGCCCGTCTCGGCGAGCAACTGGGCTTCGACCTCGCCCGGTTCGATGCGAAAGCCCCTGACCTTGAGTTGTTGATCCCGACGGCCGAGGTACTCCAGCGTGCCGTCGTCGAGCCACCGCACGCGGTCGCCCGTGCGATACATGCGTGCGCCCGGCACGCCCCACGGATCGGGGACGAACCGCTCGGCAGTCTGAGCGGCACGCGCCAGATAGCCGCGCGCGACGCCCTCGCCGCCGAGATACAACTCCCCCGCCACGCCGACGGGCACCGGCTGCAACCTGCCGTCCAGCACGTAGGCGCGACGCTGACCGACAAGCGCGCCGATCGGCGCATACGGCGTCGGGCTTTGCATTCCCGCGTGAACGGTCCAGTTCACCGGCGTCACGACCGTCTCCGTCGGCCCATAGCCGTTGAGGAGTCGCGACGGTCGCAGCGTGCGCATGACCAGCGCGAGCGTGTCGCGCGAAAGCGCTTCGCCGCCGCATGAGTAGATGAGTCCCGGCGGTACGGCATCCGGATGCGCCTCCACCCATTGCGCCACATGACGCAGCAGTGCCGTCGGCAAACCGGCATTCGTCACGCGACGCGAGACGATCTGCTCGCAAATCTCCTGCGGTGTCCATTGACGCGCCCCGCGCAGCACGACGCACGCACCGTGCGAAAGCAGCGTCAGCCAGCGCTCATGCGCCCCGTCGAACGAGAGTGACGCCACGTGCAACTCGCGAAACGCTGGCGTCATGCCGAAGAGCGCGGCAATCGCACGGCAATGCATGGCGATCGGACCATGCGAGACCGCGACGCCCTTCGGCCGCCCGGTCGAGCCGGACGTGAAAATGACATAGGCGAGTTGCGCCGGATGCAGCGTCGGCAGCACGGCTTCCGACACGGCGGGCGACGTCGCCAAACCAACGTCCACGGCCGCCACCCCGGCCGGCAGACGATCCAGCCCCTGCGCATCGGTCACGACAACGCGAATGCCCGCGTCGGCACAAAGCTCGGCGACGCGCTCGTCCGGATGCTCCACGTCGAGCGGCACGTAGGCGCCCCCGGCGCGCAAGACGGCGAGCATTGCCACCAGCGCCTGCGGTGAACGTTCGAGCCACACGCCCACGCGGGCCTCCGCCTCAAGGTCGCGCGCACGCAGATGGGCGGCCAGCGTATCGGCGCGGCGCAACAGTTCGCCATAGGTCAGCACCTCGCCGTCGCACTCAATGGCCGGGGCGTCCGGACGCTGCGCTGCATGCACCGCAATCATGTCGGGCAACAGACGCACATCCGGCACGGCCGAGTCGGCCGGACTCCCCCAGCGACGCATCGCCGCCAGTTCCTCCGAATCCGCAAGCGGCAAGTCGCGCAGCGGCGGCAGCGACGACTGCGGCTCGGCAACGAGCGCAGCAAGGAACGTCTGCCAATGAGCGCAAATGCGCTCGGCAGTCTGCGACGAAAACACATCGCAGGCGTAGCCCAGGCCACCGCCCAACGTCCCGTCAGGCAATTCCACGATGCCCAGATCGAGATCGAACTTCGCTTGCGACGTTTCGCCGTCCAGCACCGTCGCACTCACACCCGGGAGTTGCAGCGCCGCCGCCGCGTGACGCCGCTGATGGTTCACCATCACTTGAAACAACGGACTGTGGCTGAGGCTGCGCGCGGGTGCCAGACGCTCGACGACCTGTTCGAACGGCACATCCACATGACGTTGCGCGTCGAGCAACGTGTCGCGAACCTGTGCGAGCAGCGGGCGGAAACCTGCCGCCAGATCGACGCGAGCACGCACCACCACGGTATTGACGAAGCAGCCGACGACACGCTCGAGCGCCGTGCGGCTGCGATGACTGAGCGGGACACCGACGCGCACGTCGATCGTGTCGCCGGAAGCCTCGTCGTCGCTCTGTCCGGCCGCATAGCGGGCCAGCAGCCCCTGAAACGACGCGAGCAGCACAGCGAACGGTGTCGTCTGGGCCTCGCGCGCCAGCGCCCGCACACGCTGCGCGAGCGGTTCCGCCATCGTGAACGCCACGCGCCCGCCCGCGGCATCGCGTTGCGCGGGGCGATGCCGGTCCAGCGGCAACGCCAGCAAGTCATCGGCGCCGGCCAGTTGCGTCGCCCAGTAGTCGAGTTGCCCGGCAAGCGCTTCGCCACCGAGCCGCATGCGCTGCCAGATCGCGTAATCGCCGTAGGTCGGTCCGATGGCGTGCACCGCCGGCGTTTGCCCCGCACGCACCACGGCATAGTCACGGGCGATCTCCCCGATGAGAATATCGAGCGATCCACCGTCCGAAATCAGGTGGTGCATCGTGAGCACCAGCACATGCCGGCTCGGCGCGATGCGCAGCAGCGTCGTGCGCACGAGCGGCCCGAGCGCCAGATCGAACGCTCGGCCACTGACCTGCGCGACGGCTTCACGCACAGCAGCGCCGTCGTCGTCAGCATCGGCGGCAAGATCCACAACATCGAGCGGGACATCGCGCTGCGCGTGCACGAGCTGGACCAGCTTGCCGTCCTCCACGTCGAATGTGGTGCGCAACGCCGCGTGCCGCGCGACAGCGGCAGAGAAGGCCTGCGCCAGCGCCGCCGCGTCGAGATCACCGTCCAGTTGTACGGCACCGGTGATGTGATAGGTATCGTGGCGATCGTCCAGTTGCAGCAGCGTCCACATGCGCTGTTGGGCGAACGAGGCAGCCGCGCGCTCCCCCGCCTGCCCCTCGATGCGTGGCACCCAGCCGTCGAGCGGTAAGTGCTCACGCACCTCAACGCCCTTGCGCTCAAGCAGCGCAATCATGGCCTGCCGCTGGGCCGGCGCCAGGCGCGCGAGTGTCGTTTGAATGTCGTCCATGTTTATCGTGCCTCCGAGCCGAGCAACGCTTGCAGCGCCTCGGGGGAAAGGGATTCCATTTCACGCAGCGCCGCCTGCAACGCATCGTCGGCGACGGCCGGGTTCGACTGGGACGTGCCGGTCATCGTATCCAGCGCCTGTGCCAACGCGCTAAGGCGGCTCGCCTCGAACAGCGTGCGCAGCGGCACATCGATCGACAGCGCGTCGCGCAATCGCGAAGCGACCTGCGTGGCGAGTAGCGAATGACCGCCCAACGCGAAGAAGTCGTCGTGACGGCCCACGCGCGGCACGCCGAGCACGTCTTGCCAGATCGTCGCGACCAGCGTCTCGCCCCCGTCACGCGGCGCTTCAAACGTCTCTGCACCGGCCCCTTGCGGCACCGGCAGCGCACGCCGGTCGAGCTTGCCGTTGGGCGTAAGCGGCAACGCGTCGAGGCGCAACCACTGGCCCGGCACCATGTACGCGGGCAGTTGCCCCGACAGATGGCTGCGCAGGCGTGTCCACAGGACGTCGGCATCGAGCGACGACACCACATAGGCGACCAGTTGCTCGCCCGCGCCGTCGTCGCGCACGAGGACGGCAGCGTCGGTCACATCCTCATGACGCAGCAGTTGCGTCTCGATCTCGCCCAATTCGATACGGAAGCCGCGCAGCTTGACCTGCGCGTCACCGCGTCCGAGGTAGTCGAGCGTGCCGTCGGCCAGCCGTCGCGCGCGGTCGCCACTGCGGTACATGCGCTCGCCAGCGGCTCCCTTCGGATCCGGGACGAAGCGCTCGGCCGTGAGACCGGCTTGCCCGAGGTACCCACGCGCCAGCCCGGCCCCGCAGACATACAGATCGCCTGCCACCCCGGGAGGCACGTCGTTGAGTCCGGCGTCCAGCACGCGCCACTCGAGGTCGGCAATCGGCTCACCGATCGGCGAGCCCGCCGTGTCGTCGGGACGAAGCGTGCGCTGACTGACGTGCACGGTCGTCTCCGTGATGCCGTACATGTTGGTCAGACGCGTCGCGTCGCCGAAGCGCAGCCACCACGGTTGCAGTCGCGCGGGCGTCAGGGCTTCGCCACCGAAAATGATGTGACGCAAAGCCGTGGACGAGACATCTGGCGGCATCGCACCGAGCCATTGGTAGAACGCGGACGGCGTCTGGTTGAGCACCGTCACACCTTCACGGGCGACCAGCGCCCACATGGCAATGGGGTCGCGTGCAGTGTCTTGCGGCACGACCACGAGCCGGGCGCCATGCGTGAGCGCACCGAAGATCTCCCAGACCGAGAAGTCGAACGCATAGGAATGGAACATCGTCCACACGTCATGGCCATCGAAAGCGAAGTCGCCCGAGGTGCCGAGCAGCAAGCGCATCAGATTCCGATGTGTGAGCTGCGCGCCCTTCGGTCGCCCCGTCGAACCCGACGTGTAGATCACATACGCCAGTTGATCGACATGAACGGCGCGAGCGGGCGCATGTTCCGGCAACGAGTCGTCGGCCAGCATCGACTCGATCGTGCTGGCACCTGCGGGCAGCCATGCCTCGTTCGCCAGCGAGGTTTGCGTGATGGCATGCGTCACGCCGGCATCGGCGACCATGTAGCGCAGACGTTCGGCCGGATAAGCCGGGTCCAGCGGCACATACGCCGCGCCCGCCTTGAGGATGCCGAGCATCGCGACGATGAGATCCGTGCTGCGCGACATCGCGAGCCCTACACGTGCCTCGGGCTGCACACCGCCCCGGATCAGCCAATGGGCAATACGGTTGGCCCGCGCGACCAGGGTTGCGTACGACACTTCGCCATCGGCGTCGCTCACAGCAATGGCCTCGCCGCGCGCTGCGGCGTGAGCATCGACGACGCGATGCACGGGCGTCGGCACAGCCACGCTCACACGAGAACGGCGGGCGGCCTGCGCCATGGTCGCGGCCTCCGTCGTCATCGGCAGACGCGCCACCGGCATCTGTGCCTGCGTCATTGCGACGTCGAGCAAGGTCAGCCACTGCTCACCCAGACGACGTACCGTCGGCGCGTCGAACACGTCACAGGCGTACGTCAGCCAGCCGCGCAGCGCCCCGGTCTCGTCCTCTTCGGTATCCAGTGCGAGATCGACCTGCGCATGATGCGCACGACGCTCGACGGCCTGCATCGTCACGCCCGCCAGGTCCTGCAACGGTGCGAAGGCTCGCTTCTGGTGGTTGATGGACACCTGGAAAAGCGGGTGCCGCGAGACGCTCCGGGCCGGGGCAAGATGCTCGACCAATCGTTCGAACGGTACGTCCGCATGCTGCTGCGCCGCCAGCCATTGGTCGCGGACTTGCATCACCAGCGACGCAAACGTGGTCGGAGCGTCAATCTGCGAGCGCAGGACCTGGGTATTGACGAAGAAGCCGACGACCGGCTCGAAGGCTTCCTGCGTACGTCCGGCGACCGGCATGCCAGTGCGCACGTCCGCCTCGCCAGTGACGCGATGCATGAGCAGGTGGAAGGCAGCGGCCATCACCATGAAACGCGTGACGCCATGCGCTCTAGCGAAGCGATCGAGGCGCGCAGGAAGCGCGGGCGGTATCGTCAGATCGATGCTGTCTCCGGCACCGTCGCGCACGGCGGGGCGCGCGCGATCGAATGGCAAGGCAAGCTCCGGATGCGTGGTGCCCAGTTGCGCGCGCCAATAGGCCAGTTGCTCCGCATTCGCCGGGCTTGCCAGTTGCTCGCGCTGCCACACCGCGTAGTCGCCGTAGCGAAGTGCGCAGACGGTGGTATCCCGCACAGGAAGCGCGCCATCGGCGTGCGCCCGATAAGCGCGTGCGAGATCTCCGATCAACAGGTTCATCGACCAGCCGTCCGAAATCAGGTGATGCATCACGAGCATCAGGACATGGGACTGCTCATCGAGTCGCGTGAGGTGCACCCGCCAGAGAGGGCCTTTCGCCAGATCGAACGGTGCGAGTGTGAGCGCGTCGAGCCGGGCTTGCACGGCCGTGTCGCAAGCTTCGGTGGTCGTACTCGTCCCGATGACGTCGCGGGTGAACGCAACCGGCATCGTGGCATGCACACGCTGCTGGGGGGTGCCGGACTCAGCACCGCTCGACACGATGGTCGTGCGCAGCATCTCGTGCCAGTCCGCCAACGTATTGAGCGAGCGTTCCAACGCATCAGCCTGCAACGGTCCGTCCAGCCGCAACGCCCCCGCGATGTGATAAGCCCCCGCTCGGGGTGCTAGTTGCGTTTCCAGCCAGACGCGCATTTGCGACGACGACAACGGGAACGTGCTGCGGCCGGGATCGCCAGGCAGCGGCCCTGCGATTGGCGCCGGCGCTGCGGCAACCGCAGGCTGCACCGTCGAGACAGCAGACACGGGGGAAACCAGCGTCGCCAGTTGCGCGATCGTCGGATGCGAGGCGAGATGCTGCGGCCCAACCTTGATCCCACGTTTGCGCAGCCTTGCAATCACCTGCAACGCCAGGATCGAATCCCCGCCGATGTCAAAGAATGCATCATGACGCCCCACCTGCTCTCGCTTGAGCACCTGACACCAGATGGCAGCGATATCGGCTTCGGCACCGTCGTGCGGCAGGTCAACCGATGCGTCGCCCGTCGCCGCTTGCGTGGTGTGCGCCTCGTCGCTCAAGGCAACCAGTGCACGACGATCCACCTTGCCGTTGGCCGTCAGCGGCAGCGTCTCGACGCCATCAAAGCGTGCCGGTACCCAGGCAGGCGGCAACGTCGCGCTCAGCGCAGCACGCACCATATCGACCGTCGCGTCGCCGGTGAAGACACCATGCAGCCACGCGCCACCGGGGCCATCGTGACGCGCCACCACGGCGGCGTCGATCACACCGGGCACCTGCCGCATGGCGTGCGCGACTTCGGCGGGCTCCACGCGATAGCCGCGAATCTTGACCTGATCGTCCATGCGACCGAGATAGACGAAGGCCCCATCGGCGCGCTGAACGGCTCGGTCGCCGGTGCGGTAGAGTCGCCCGCTGGCATGCCAGGGGTCTGGCACAAACCGCTCGGCGGTCTGTGCCGGCGCACCGAGATAACCGCGCGCGAGGCCCGCCCCGCCGATGTACAGTTCGCCAGCGACATCCGGCGGCACCGGATTGAGATCGCCGTCGAGCACATGCGCATGCAGATTGGCGAGCGGGTGTCCGACCGGCACCGGCGCTTCGATTGCGCCCTGAGTGGGCAACGAATGCGTCAGCGCGCCGACGGTCGTCTCCGTCGGCCCGTAATGGTTGAGGACAGCAAGCGCCGGACGCGCCGCACGAATCTGCGCCACGAACGCCGGGTCGAGCGACTCGCCCCCCGTGACCAGCACGGCACGCGGCAACACCGAATCACCGGCCGCATCGAGCAGTCCTTTCAAATGCCCCGGCACGATCTTCAGCACGTCGATCGGCCGTGCACCACA
>JARLJF010000104.1 GCA_031291335.1 Pandoraea sp.
GCAGGTCAACCGACGGCAGATCGTAATCAATGATGACGCGTGGCGGCGCAAGCGCGTACGGCGTGTCGGCGGAGAAGCTGGCGGATTGCGGCTCGCTGGCGCGCGTCACGCTGAACGGCGCAGGTGCGGCGAATGTCGGAATCGCAGGCACCGCGGGCGTTGGCGCCACCGGTGCCGCCAGTGCCCCCTGCTCGGCCGATGCGGGCCGGGCCGCTGGTTGCGCAGATTCGTCGTCGTACTCGGACGGTGCCTCATCGGTACGCGCCCACGTGCCATCGGCACGCAAGACGTAGTGCGGCTTCGGCGACGGGTCGATCGTCTCAACGGTGTCCGGTGCTTCCATGAGCGCAGACGCTTCAGCCGGTTCGAACGATGCGACGGACGATTCGGCAGACGATGTGCTCAGCGGCGCATGGGTCGGTGTGTGAGTCGGCGTGTGAGTCGATGTGTGAGTCGATGTGTGAGTCGATGTGTCGGTCGATGTGTCGGTCGATGTGTCGGTCGATGTGTCGGTCGATGTGTCGGTCGGCGTGTGGGTCGGCACGTCAAACGCTTCGACGCTCGCGAGCACATCCGCGAAGACAAACGGAGGCGGCGACGCGACAGCCACCGACGCGGGCGCGGGCATCGGGTTCGGTACGAACGTTGCCGCAGATTCGACAGGGGATGCAGCGGGAATGTCAGCAAGCGGCGCAACCGGCTGCGTTTCATTCGGCACGTCCCATGTCGTATGGGCTCCCGCAATCGCTTCCGGTGCGGTGTCATGTGCGATGACATCCACCGCTTCTTCGGTGACGTATTCGTCGCTGACGACCGCAGCTTGCTGATGATCGACGGCAGATGCAGGCGTTATTGATGCGGGTGCGGGTGTGACGGCAGTGACATCGGCAGCGGCATCGATGGCAACCGCGTGGGCGTCGACATCGACATTCCCTGCGTCGACCGAATCGGACGCCGTCCACTGACGCAAGTCGCGCAGCAGCGCTTGCGCCTCGTCGCGCAACGCCGCCAGGGCCAGCACGCGCGCCTGCTCAGCGGCACGAGCCGCTTCCTGTTGTGCGAGCATCTCCGGCGTCGGGCCGGACGGCACCGCTTCGACAGGTGCGATTTCGGCGTCCTTCGCCGACCAATCGACGGGGGAGAATTCGGAGGCTCCGGAGGACAAAGGCGTGGCGGCGTCCGTCGCCGACCACATTGCCGCGCCACGGATCATCGGCGCGACGGGGGGCACGGCAGGCGGTGCCGGTGTCGTCGCGGCAGGACTGATCGGCGGAGGGGGCTCGGTAGAAGCGCGAGTCGCGGCCGATGTACTGGCGTCATTCAGACGCGGCGCGATAGGCGGTGCGCCACGCGGCGGAATATCTTCGAGTCCGAGCTGCGGTTTGCGGAACGGACTATGCACAATCGTGCCGCGCAGATGCGCGGGCGCCATGCCCACCGGGCGGCGATAGCCCGTCACGCCGGGAATCGACGTCGAGTGCAGCGGATCGGCAGCCGCAGCGCTCGCTGGGGCGGATGCCGGTGCGACCGGCGCTTTGGACGCCGATGCACTGGATGCCATCGGCGCAGGACGCGGATTCGCTGGGGAGGCACCGCGCGTTTCACGTACATCACGTGCTGGCAAATCCGGCTCGGCCCGCACGAATTCCGTCATGCGCAGCGTATCGCCACGCGTGGTGCCGGCGGCATAAGCGCCACGCCGCAAGACGGGACGTACCCCGGGCGCCGCACTCGCTGAACTCGCTGCAGCCGTTGTTGCCGCTGCCGCGGCGATACCTGCACCGGCGCGCCCCACCGAGACGCCCTTCCCTGCCGGACGACTCACCGGACCAGTGGCAAACGACGGTTCCGCACGGGGTGCGCCGCGCGCCGTCAACGGTGGCGGCTGCATCGCGTCAAGACGTGCGCGCTCTTCCTCCGACAGCTTCCAACGCGGCTGTGCCGCAAGGCCCCGACGGCGCGGCACCGGTTCTTCCGTCAGGCTGCCAACGTTGTGATGCCCCTGCCCGACGGTCGGCGTGAAGCGCTCACCGCGCTCGCTCGTGTCGAACGACATCTGCGACAGACCGCGCGCCGGCTCACGCGCGCCGCTGTCGAAGCGCGATTCGTAAGCAGGCTCGTCCGCATCGTCGTCGGCAGATTTGCCGCGCGCGAACATGCCCCACCAGGTGGTGCCGAAAACCAGCGGGAGAGAAAAGAGGAGGACGAAGCCTGCGACGCCCATCGCAAGCGAACCGCCCAGTACGACGTGCAAGCCGTGGGAGAGCGATTGGCCGACGCTGCCGCCGGCGGTGGTGTTGCCCTCGCCGCCCGTAAGCGCGGCCAGCGTGGCGCTCGACACCATCGTGAGCGGCACGCCAAGCAACATGCGGAGTGTGCCGGGGCCGAAGATTCGTATCTCACCGCCAAGCAGACCCCGTACGCCAGGCCAGCACAATGCCAGCAACCAAAACGTCGACAGTCCGAACCAGCCAAACCCCATAATCGCTCATGCTTCAGGAAAACCCGGAGTGCGATTGTAGCAGGTAGACCACCGTGCGGCGGCCCTGTCGGCAGGGTCTTTCGCACCCCGGCCAACGCCGGGGCTTACCTGTCAGATTCGATCAGTGCCGATCAACGGCACGATCAGGCATGACCGTGGGTGCCTGTGGGGCGCAGCGCCACCGACGCATCGATAGCTGCGCTCTCGGCAGCCGGTGCCGACACGGCTTCGTCCGGCACGACCAGACTCAGGTTGCGGCGGCGTAGCGAACGCCAGTCGACCTTCTCGAAGATGTCCTCCCCCAGCGCGCTGACATGCGACAGGTTCTCGACACGCACGCCTCGCGAGCGCAAGACTTGCGCCGCGTGACGGAACGAGGGCTCGATCAGGCTGGCGAACTCGGCATCGAGGCGCGTCGGTGCCCGCGTCTGCATCGTCTCGTAGAAGCGCGGTGTCTGCGAGGCGTCACGCAAATCCACGCCATGCAGGTACATCTCGGTGAAGCCTAGCCACGTAGCCACCTGAAGCGCGAAATACGCCACCGTGCCGCCGTGGAAAAAGCCATTGTCGATGTCGAAGCTGAAACCCATGCAGCCGCGATCGCCCAGGAATGCCGCACTCGCCGCGACGCGCGTATTCGCGCGCAACGCTTCGGGGGTGCTGGCAGCTTCCATGCCGCGCTTGAAGATATCGTCCACCAGATAGAACCGGCAGCCGAACGCCGACATCGGGAACATCTCCAGCAAACGAGCAAGCACCACCGGCGTGACGAACAGCACCAGGTCGCGCGCCACGATACGGCGCACCAGATCCGGACGCTGACGCACGAAGCCGGCGTCGAGAATGCAGTAGTAATTGAATTTGATCGGCGCCCGGTCGGCCAGCGCGATGGCCCCGTTCACGCCCATGACGTGATGCATCGGCAGCGCCTCGTAATCGATATCCGCCACCGACGGGCCGCTGGCGATGATATGACAAGGCAAGCGTCGCAGGCGCTGCAATTCGGCACGCCGTGCGAGCGGCACATGGCGACCTCGCCACGTGAAGCGCTCGATGACTCCCATGGCGTCGCGTTCGATTCGCGCGTGCGGCCACAGGCGTTCGTTGTGCCGCCACTTCGCCGTATGGCTGTGGCGATACACGAGTTTGAGAAGTGTCGAAATCATCGTCGTTGTTCTGGTTAGGTCACCTGGTTGCGCCGTGCGCATCTCGTGGATACGTGCGGTCCTAACCCCGTTACTTGTCGCGCGTCTGCTTTTTACCGAGCGCCGATGAGCCTCTTCAAACTCCGCGATCTCCCCCTGATGCGGAAACGGCTCGTCGGTGCATGGAGACCTGACTCCATCACGTCGACAAGCAAATTCTGCCACTCCAACTTTGCTCCGGACAACATTTATTCCAACTGGAATTCTTACGTCGGGTTACGCCCTGATGACATCCCAATCAAAAGGATTGACACCGAAACGCCCTGTTCATGCGGGTTTCCGGCTATTACGCAGAGTGAAACAGGGAATAAAAGGAAATCTCGCGAGAAATAGAGCATTGCGCCAAATACAGACAATGCGCAGTGCCGACAGCCGATTGATGCGACTTTCGCCGATGCATTGCCACGCCGTCGCCGACCTGTCCGGTGGCTCAGTGCAATGCCGAACTACCGCTTGGGTGCCGGTAATAGGCCTGACCCAACTCGACGAGCAGCGCCCCCAGTTGCGGATCGCGAACGAAGCTGGCCGCCGAGTCGGCGGCAAGAATCGCTTCGGGTGTCTGCGGGCGCGCGATCAGGAAGCCCTGCACATAGTCCACGCCGAGTTCCGAAAGCGCTTCGAGCGTTGCGGCATCCTCCACCCACTCCGCCACGCTGCGAATCCCCAGGTTCTTCGCGAGCGCCACGATCGCCTCGACGATCGCCAGATTGGCCGGATGCGCCGCCATGCTCTTGACGAACGCCCCGTCGATCTTGATAGCGTCGACAGCCAGATCCTTCAGATAGGAAAACGAACTGAAGCCCGCACCGAAATCGTCGAGCGCGATACGCCCGCCCAATTGATGAATCCGGTCGACGAAGCGACGCGTATTGTCAAGATCGTGAAGCGCCACGGTTTCCGTAATCTCGATGCACAGCAACCCGACAGCGCGCTCATGGGCCGCCAGCGTCGCAAAAATATCCCGCACGAAGTGCTCGTCGTTGAGCGACGCCCCCGAGAGATTCACACACACGAATCGGGTCTTCGAGAGCTGCTCGCGATGCAGATCGATCCACGTGAGCGTGTTCGTGAGCACCCATTTGTCGATCATGCCGATACTGCCGTTCTCCTCGGCCGCACTGATGATGCGCGAGGCCGGCACGATATTGCCGTCCGAATCGCGCATGCGCAGCAACACCTCGAAGTTGAGCGACTCACTGGGCGACGCCATTTCCATGATCGGCTGCATTTCGAGAAACAGCGTGTTCGGCGTGAGCCCGGCATCGAGCGCGTCGATCAACCGCAATTCGGCCAACCGCTCACGGAACGCTGCCGCCCCACGTTCATAGACGACCAGCTCGCGGCGGCTTTTCTTCGCTTCGCGGCAGGCGCGGTCGGCCGAAGAAATCGCGTCCGGCACGCGCATGTCGGTCGTCAGCTCGATCACCCCGGCCGACGCACGCACCTGAAATGCGCGGTCGCCGATCTGATACGGCTCGCCGGCGATCGCATCGACCAGACGACGCCCCACCGCCGCCGCTTCCTTGATCGTCGCATCGCGAAAGACCACGATGAACTCGTCGCCGCCGGTGCGTCCTACGCTCTGATCGGCCGACAACCGTGAGCGCATGCGATCGCACGCCTGACGCAACACTTCATCGCCGGCCGCATGGCCGAACAGGTCGTTGACGAGCTTGAACCGGTCCAGATCCAGATACGCCAGTGCCGCAGGACGCGCATCGGACAACGTCCGGATCGCCTCGCCGAGCGACTTCTCGATGCCGCGCCGGTTCGATACGCCCGTGAGCGGGTCGTTCTCGGCCAGGTAGCGCAGTTGCTCCATCGTGCGGGCTCGCTCGGTGATGTCCTGAAGCGAGCCTTCGATTCGCCCATCGGCGAAGATCGCCTTGACGAGGTAGCGGCTGGTGCGACCGTCGTCGCGCGGCAGCGAGAGGATTTCAAGTTCCGATTCGTCGCTGTGTTGCGCGACGTCGAGCAGCATGCGCCACGTGCTCTGGCCGAAGAACTGATCCCAGCGGAACGCCCGCCCCTCGGTGCTCGGAATGCCCAGCATCGTGTGCAACGCCGCGTTGCCCCGGACGAACACCCCCTGATCGTTGAGCGTGAACAGGCCCACGGGCGTCACGTCGTAGGCGTTGCGAAGCTCGGTCTGCGCTTCCAGCTTGCCCTGATGCTCCAGGCGCATCTGCTCGGCAATGGCCAGCGCCGCCATGAGGCTCGAGAACAGCGCCGCCGTCACACTGTTCAATGCGGACGACAGCGCTCGCGCGTTGAACGCCGCGGCGATGACTTCGGAAAATGTGGCAAACAGCACAATGGCCAGCGAGGCGCTGTACCAGACGGCGACACGCGAGCGGGTCTGCACGAGAATGCGGGCCAGCAGCACCAGCACGATGACGATGCCCAGCGCGGCGACCGCCCACAGCACGGGAATGAAATGCGCGTACGGCAAGGCAATCGCCGCACAACACAGCACCACACCGGCCCATTGCAGCGCCATCACCATCCACCGCATGCCGATAAGACGAAGTTCGCGCTTGAATAACTGCGTGAACAGTGAATAGGTCAGCACGTAGTAAATGGCGAACGTCGCCTTGCGCACCAGGGCATCCCAGTCGGTCGGAATGGCGCGCTCCAGCCATTGCGTGTCTGCGCCGAGCGAGTTCGCCGCGAGCCGCAGATTGCCGATCAGCCACGCCGCGAACAGCACATAGAGCCATTCCTTATTGATGATGGCGGTGACGAGCACAAATGCCGATAGCGTGAGCAAACCGCCTTCGAGAAGACCATTGCTGCGGTGGAATTCCTTTTCGGAGACGCGCAGTTGAGACGCCGGCCACGCTACCAGCGACAGATGAGCCGGCCCGGAGAAGGTGCCCTCGCAAAGGAGCGTCACCGGCGCGACGAGATGGCCGAGATCGATGGCAAAGCCCGCCTTCGACATGCGGATCGCCCCGCTCACCGCACTGCGGTCCGCGCGGCCGATAGCCGGCGCGTCGGGATTGCGCCAGCACGCCAGTGTTTGCGCGTGACGCGACGGAAATTCGATGACGGTGTTCTGCTCGTCGCCTGCCGGCGGCACGTTCACACGGAACCAGACCGGCGCTTCCGAGAGATGGGTACTGAATTGCTGAACGACAGGTGCACGCTCGAGCGAGCCTTGCACCAGCGGCGGACCGAACGTTGCGGGAAGATCGCCCTGCGCCTGGAAACTCAATGGCATGGCGCCACGCACCGCGTACTGGCTCTCCTGAAACAGCAGCACGATGCCCGAGAGCAGCATGATGGCTGCGGGCACGGCATACAGGGAAATGCTACGAAAGAGTTCGTCGAGTCGCGCGGTGACGCGCCAACGGCGCCGCGTGCCGGTCAGCTCGGCCAGTTCGTCGGCGAAATCGTTCGCATTGCGGCCGTGATCGTCACGCTCGTTGCCGAGTTCCCCCGCCATATGCCTCTTGTGCCCTTATCTCGTTGGTCGCCCCCGCGTTGGTTCCGGACAAGGCGTGCATCTCGGCTCGCCTTGCCGGCCGGGCTGGCCCTGTCCCGTGCGGCCGGTGTTCCGGCTCGCACGGTCAGGTGTCTCTCGCCCGTACTGCGCGTTACCGCCGTCGCTGCAAAAATCCTTACCTGCGCGCGACGGGATAACGTTAGTTCGAATAACGGCATTACACCGCCAGGCTAAAGCCTGATGCTACGCATCGTACCTCGTCGGCACCAAAAGATAAATCCCGCAAATGCGCGCCAATACTGGCTTCGCCCGGCGATACCCCCTCAGCGCCCACATCTTCGCCCGGCACACCCAGTCGCAAGTCAGGGTGATGTGTCAGGCACATGTAGGCAAACAACGGATGCCCCGCCGCTTGCCAGCGCGTACGTGCCTGCGCCACGTCCAACGCCAGCACGCGGTGCCCGATGCCCCCCACATGCGCCATCGGAATCAGGGCTTGTGACGGGAATACGTCGACGAACATCAATGCCTCGTACTGCCGATGCAGCGGCGGCCGTGCCGTGATAACCATCCAGTCGATGCCCGAGAGCATGCAGTACTGATAGAACGCTTTGAAAAGTGCGGTCTTGACGACGCGCCCGACGGGACCGGCGACCACACCCAGCCGCGTTGCCTCGGCCAATGCCGCACTGCCCAGCCACGCGGGCAAAGGCGCCGAATCTTCCAGATGCAGCGACTGGTAGCGATTGGTCTGGATACGCATCGTGCCGAGCACTGCGCCGTCGAGCCTTGCCCGCGCCACGAGCACGATGGACCCCGGTTCGCGGTCGCTGTCCTCGGGCTCGCTCAACGTGGCAGCGAGTTCGGGGAGGTGGCGTCCGTACGCGGCCTGGCGCATGGCCACCGCGTCGCGCAATGCCGCTTCGTCACTCGCGATGGTGATGATGAAGGGCAGTCGCTCTTCACGCATCGCGCTGAGATCGGAAACCGGTGAGCGAACAGCAGTTGGCGACGATGCCGGATGAAGCTTGCCGGTCGACCGGTCGGTTTCAGTGATGGAAAGGACATCCGAGGCTTGTGAAAGGTCAAACATGATTGACACTCCTTAAGGTCAAAAGAGGGCTGGTGCCATGCTCGGGCGATCTCGCCGATGCATCGCACCATTCCTTTCTTGATCCGCCGAGGCGAAGTGTCAAGTGCTTATTTCTCTTGGCTTTTTCACAGTTTCGGGAGCGTCTCACGGCCGCCCGGCCGTCAGTTGTGCCAACCGCCCGGGAACCCCCGTCGCACCGTGCAAAACCATCCCCACCCCGTTTGACCTGCCTGCCGCCGGCGCACGAGTGTCACCTATTTGCCACAGTTGCCGTCCGAAGAGAGACTCTGGCAAAATGATAAACGTGTTTACTATCTGATCCCGCCGGGGTTGCGCAAGGGCTGCACTGCGCTGCGCCGGCATTTTTGCAAAGACATGCCGAAAATCGATTGGTCGTCCCGTTTCGGCACGCTGGTGCACGACGTTGCCCGTGTCCATTCGCGCCTGTTCGACCGGCGGGCTCGGGGCAACTTCGATCTCACGCGTGCGCAATGCCGCGTGCTGGTGATGCTGCATCGCTACGGTGTGCAAACCCAGGCCGAACTGGCCGAACGCATGGAGTTGACGCCGATGGCGCTCGTCAGACTGCTGGACCGGCTCAGGGAAAAGGGCCTCGTCCGTCGCGAGCGCGATCCGAACGACAAGCGCGCGCACCTCCTTTATCTGACGGAGGCCTCGGAGGCAAAAATCGACACGATCGTCGCCTTCGCCAACGTCACCGAGCGTGAAGCGCTGGCCGACCTCACGCCCGCCGAGCGCATTGAGCTGTCGCGGTTGCTGGGCAAGGTACTGACGAACCTCACGCGAGCCGAAGCCGAATGTCCGGCACCGGCGCGCCGCACCGAGGAGGCCGGGCCGGCGTCATCAGCCGAATAGTCGCAGGTGCAGGAGACAACGCGGGCGAAGGGTGAACCTCGCACCGCCATAACGACAAGAACAACGATCTACCCGAGGAATTACCGTGTCATCCCCCCAAAAGGCTGACGATCCGGGCAAGCACCGCGCGCTCGTCAGTATCTCCGTCATGCTCGCGACGGTGTTGCAGACCCTCGACAGCACCATCGCCAACGTTGCCTTGCCGCATATGCAGGGCAGTCTTTCCGCCTCACAGGACTCGATTACCTGGGTATTGACGTCCTACATCGTGGCGGCGGCCATTGCGACACCGCTCACCGGTACGCTCTGCGCCCGCTTCGGACGCCGACGAGTCTTCCTGTGGTCGGTCGCCGGTTTCACGATCGCCTCGGCCTTGTGCGGCATGGCGCAATCGCTCACGGAGATCGTGGCCGCGCGTCTGTTCCAGGGGATTTGCGGCGCGGCGCTCGTACCGCTGTCGCAGGCGACCATGCTCGACATCAACCCGCCGCACAAACACGGTTCGGCGATGGCGATCTTCGGCATGGGGGTGATGGTGGGACCGATCCTCGGGCCGTCGCTTGGCGGCTGGCTCACGGATAGCTACAACTGGCGCTGGGTGTTCTACATCAACCTGCCCATCGGCCTGATCGCATTCCTCGGCATTGCCGCGTATTTGAAAGAGCCACCGGAGCAAAAAGCCGGGAAGTTCGATGCCTTGGGCTTCGTCACCCTGGGTCTGTCCATCGGGCTGTTGCAGTTACTGCTTGACCGGGGCGAACAACAGGACTGGCTGAACTCCACCGAGATCTGGCTGGAGATGCTCGGCGCCATCGTCTGCTTCGCGTACTTCATCGTCCACACATGGACGGCCGGCGAGCATTCGTTCTTCGACCGCTCGCTGCTGCGCGACCGGAACTTCAACACGGGCGTCGTCTATATCTTCGTGGTCGGCATCATTCTGTATGCCACGCGCGCCCTGCTCCCGCCGATGCTGCAAAGCCTGTTCGGCTACCCTGCGATCCTGACGGGGCTGGTCACGGCCCCCTCTGGCGCGGGGACGATGGCGGCCATGCTGATCGTCGGACGGCTGGTCGGCAAGGTCGACGTTCGCTATCTGCTCGGCTTTGGCTTCGCGCTGACCGCCTATTCGCTGTACTTGATGGCCGGGTACTCGCTGACACTGCGGCCGTCCGACATTGTCTGGCCGGGGGTCATCCAGGGTTTCGGGCTCGGCTTCGTCTTCGTGCCGCTCACCACTGTCACATTCGCCACCCTCCCCGGCACGCTACGCGCCGACGGCGCTGCCATCTACAGCCTGTCTCGCAACATCGGCAGCAGTATCGGCATCTCGGTCGTGCAGACGCTGCTCACGCAGAACACGCAGGTCAATCACGCGGTGCTCTCGGAGTACATCACGCCATTCACGCAAGGCGTCGAGGCGTACGTGCACACCTATGGGGCGGCGGCGATGGCCGCGCTCAATGCCGAAGTGACGCGACAGGCCGCGATGATCGCCTATCTGGACGATTTCAGACTCATGATGTGGCTCACGCTCGCCGTCATGCCGCTGCTCCTCTTCATCCGCTTGAAAAAGAAGGCGCCCGGCGAAGTGGACGAGATGGTGCACGTGGCGGCGGACTGACCCCCTACGGTTTGACGCGGCGCGCTGGCGCCGCGCGCTTGCGGGGCTTGCGCGGCTTCGGTTCCACGCCGATGCGCGGGTCGCCGGCAAGCACGCGCGCCGTCAAATGCGCCGCGACGGACTCGAACTCCGCTTCGCTCTGCGGCACATACAGCCACTTCCCCAGCACCGGGTGCGGGCGCAACGTCGGCATCTCGGCCATCAGCGATTCGTGGTGCTCGCGCGATGTGCACACCAGCAGCCCATCCCACGGGGCATCGCGATCGATAACGGCCAGGCATTGCACACCGTGCACGTAAGCGACATCGGCACCGAACATTTTCCGGGGAAGATAAGTCGATTCACCTTCGAATGGCTCAAAAATCCAAAGCAGCGAATTACGAATAGTCGATGGCACAGCGTTACTTTCTTAATGGAAGCAAGGGATGAAAATCCGAAAAGCCATACTCGTGATGGGGAGTTATGAAACGCAAAGTGCACAACATGGATTTGTCGGACACCATACTGTGTCGGCTAAATCAGGCCACGCATTAGCTCGTAATCCCACGAAAATTATGACGAATATCTAATGAAGCACTTGATCACATCAATACTTTCATTGCGTTTCAAAAAAGCAACATCCTATGAATATCAAATAACTATCCATTGAACATTTGGAGATATCAATCTACTTTAGCGCCACGGGGGTATTTGAAACAATAACCACGGGAGTGTGCCATGCACGCATCACCGCCGTTGTCGTCTCATTCAGTCCCCCTCCGTCGCTGCCCGCACCGCTTGCGGCCATTGATTTTAGCTGTCTCTCTCTGCGTGCCCGGCCTTGCCAGAGCGGCATGTGACAATACCGCTCCCACCAGCGGCACAACCGTCACTTGTACCGGGACAGACACAACGGTTATCGCTGCCAGCGGCAGTACCAACGTGAGCGTGAACGTCAGCAGCGGCAGTACCATCTCGTTCACACGAACGGTGGCCAACACAGCGGCCCTCACCGTCGATACGTCCAGCACGATCACCAACGCCGGCACCGTTACGTTGACCGGCACCACACCGACCGGTCGTGGTGCGGCTTTGCTCGGTGCAAACAACAGCAATACGCTCGTGAATACCGCGACGGGCGTGATCACCACCACCGGCGGGCAAAACGACGGCATGGCGATCAACGGCAACGGCGGTTCGCTCACCAACAACGGCACTATTACCGTTTCCGGCCCCAACGCCTATGGCATGACGGCCGCGTGGGGACAAGCGTCCGGCCTGGGCCAGAACAGCACCTTCGTGAATACCGGCACGATAACCGCCAACGGATCGGGCAGCCGAGCCATCAGCGTCGTCGGCGGCCAAAGCACGGTGACAAACTCGGGCACGCTGATCACCACTGGCGGCGTACCGTCGAACCGTGCATTCACCGTCTTCATGCAGGGTAATAACAACAACTTCACGAACAGTGGTTACATCGAAGCGCGTGGCATCAACAGCGACGCCGTGGTGTCCAACACCGGGGGGGGGATTTGTCTCATCCATCGTGAACCAGGCGGGCGGGCGAATCATCAGCCGTCAGGGCTTCGGCGTGCGCACCGTCAATGGCACGATTTCCATCACCAATGCCGGCCTGATCCAAAGCGATGTGGGCACCGCCATCGCCATGAACCCGGCAGCACGTTCCAACACGCTCACGCTGCAAACCGGCTCGCAAATCATCGGCACGGCCGACGGCGGCGCAAGCGCGGTCAGCCAATTGATTCTGCAAGGCACTGGCACGGCAAGCAACCCGTTCGTCAACTTTGGCACCCTGCTCGCTCAAGGCAGTAACTGGACGTGGAGCGGCAGCGGCAACTTCACAACCGCGCAGATCCAGAGTGGCGTCTTCAATCTGACCAGTACCCTCGGCGGCACGACGACGACCGTGGCATCCGGAGCCACACTGACCGGCACGGGGACCCTCACGGGCAACGTCACCAATCAGGGCACGATTCATCCGGGCGATGGCGGGGGCAACGGAACGCTCACGCTCGTGGGCAACTACACGGGACAGAACGGCACGCTCGCCATCGATACCGCATTGGGCAACGATAGCTCCCGCGTAGCCCCCCTCACGGTCAGCGGCGGCACGATAAGCGGCAACACCACCGTTGCCGTGAACAATCTCGGCGGGCTTGGCGGGTTGACCACCGGAAACGGCATTCCCATGGTGCAGGCCGTGGGCGGCGCGACGTCAAACGCATCGGCCTTCGCACTCGGCGGCACCGTCAGCGCCGGCGCCTATACCTATTACCTGTATAAGGGCGGCACCACACCAGGCAGCGAGCAGAGCTGGTATCTGCGCTCTTCGGTACCTGTCACGACGCCGGTCACGACCGTCGATCCGGTCACCGGCACGACGGTCACCACCATAGAACAGCCGATCCCGGCCACGGGTAGCCCAGCCGTGGCTCCGATGGGCAGCGACCCGGTGCCGATCTACCGTGTCGAAGTCCCCGTGTATTCGATCATGCCGGAGCTGGCGCGCACGGCCGGGTTTGCGCAGTTGGGTACCTTCCACGAACGGCAGGGACAGCAAGGACTGCTCGACGAACGCGGCTGGTTGACGGACGGCTGGGTACGCGTCTGGGGACAGACCGAACAACTGCGCGCCAAAGGAGACGTGACGCCGCAGTTCGATGGCAATATCGGCGGCGTGCAACTCGGGCACGATATCTTCGCGAACCGTGCTGATAACGGCCACAGCGATCACGTCGGCATTTTGGGTGGCTGGACTCGCGCGTCAGGCGATGTGCAGGGTCTTGCCCTCGGCTCACAAAGCACGCAAGCCGGCTCGCTCGGGCTCGATATGTACAGCGCGGGCCTGTACTGGACTCATGTGATGCCCGGCGGGGCGTACACCGATGCCGTGTTGCTGGCGTCGGCGTTGCAATACCAGACGCGGCCCGCCAGTGGCCTGAACCGCGACGTGAATGGCAAGGCGCTGGCCGCTTCGCTCGAGACCGGCTGGCCCATTCCCCTCACCTCCACGCTCGCTCTCGAACCACAGGCGCAGATCATCTGGCAGCACCAGTCGATCAACGATCTGAACGACAGCATCTCCAGCGTGACCTTCGGCAACACGAACAGTTGGCTCGCCCGTGTGGGTGCGCGGCTTGAGGGCAACTACGACGGCGCACGCGGCCTGCTGCGCCCGTACCTCCTGTTCAATCTGCTGCATGCTTTCGGTAGCGAGGGCCGCGTGGTCTTCGGTGGCACAACGCCGATCGTGACCAACGCCAACAGCACATCGGCGCAGTTCGGCATCGGTATGGCCGGACGCTTCAACAAGTCAGCCAGTGTGTACGCGACGCTCGCCTATCTCACGCAACTGGACAACACCCGTCAGCAGAGTGTCTCGGCGACGCTCGGCCTGCGCTGGACCTGGTAGCGTCAGCGCACATCGGTAACGAGAACGGGCGATCCGGCCCGTATATCTCGCGGGTATGAACGCACACGTTGCGCCGTGGCCCCTCTCCGGGCCAGCCTGCCCCGCCGCCGTCGAAAATCAATCCCCAAGAGTCAAATTCCAAACAATGGATTGTAGTTTTTGACGGACGATTGAATTCCAGAATCACCGTCTCCGAGGTCTTGCATTTGCGCAAAACCAAGGACACCTACATTTCATTCATTGCGGAGCCTAAATGACGATAGGGAATACCTCGACACGATCACGTCTGTGTCTTGCGGCGGGCGGCCTGCTGGCCTGCCTCTCGACGGCTCACGCGCAAACGGCGGCCGACGACGCGAACAGGAGCAACAACCCGCTCACGCCAGCGGCGTCGTTCGGCCTGCAGAACTACTACACGCCTTCGATCTTCGGCACCAACACGCATACCAATGACTTTCTGTTGAGGCCGACGATGCCGTTCGGCGCGAACAGCATCGTTCCTGTGCCGCAGATCCTTCGCATGACAGTGCCGATCAGCACGCGCCCCGATCCGGCGGGCGGCTACCAGACCGGGCTCGGCGACATCAACCTGTTCGATATCTTCTTGCTGAACGCGGGAGGCTCGACGCAATTCGGGATCGGCCCGCTGCTGACGATGCCAACGGCGACCGACAAATCGCTCGGGACCGGAAAGTGGCAGGCGGGCCTTGCCGGCCTGGCGGTGCATACGAGCAAGGCGGGCGTGTTCGGTGCGTTGCTCCAGTGGCAACATTCGTTTGCCGGTCAGGGAGATCGTCCGACGGTGCAGGCGCTCACCGTTCAGCCGTTCATCATCTACAACCTGCCGGAAGGCTGGTATCTGCGCTCCACGGCGACCTGGAGCTTCGATCTGCAGCACGGCAACTACTACATTCCCATCGGGCTGGGTGCCGGCAAGGCGTGGAAGGTCGGCAAGACCATCGTCAATGCCTTTATCGAACCGCAATATTCGGTGGCGCACTCGGGCAACGTGCCCCGATGGCAGGTTCTGGCCGGCGTGAACTTCACGTTCGGCCATTGAGTGGCACGGCCGGACATCACGCTCGTGAAGTCCGGCCGACCCGGCATCCTCCGCGGCTTTACCCCCCTGCGGCAGCCCGCAGCGGATGCACGTCGGGCTGCGGATCCGCAGCCGGCATCGCCGTCTCCGGCGTGTATCGCATGCAGCGATTACGTCCGGCCGCCTTGGCCTGATACAGCGCACGATCTGCGCGCTGCACCAGCGACGACAACTCACCCCGCGAGCGCTCATCGCAGGCAATGCCGATGCTCACCGTGGCAGCCACCGTTTCCCCCTGCACCATGCGTGCCGCCCGCTCGAAGGCTTCTCTGACCCGCTCGGCAATGGTCTGCGCCTCGGTCACGCCTACCCCCGGCAGGAACAACGCGAACTCCTCGCCACCGTAACGTCCAAAGATGTCGTCCGAACGCAGTTGCTGCGACGCCGTGCGAGCAAACAGCAACAGCACCGTATCGCCGAACGGGTGCCCGTATGTGTCGTTGATCCGCTTGAAGTGGTCCAGATCCAGCAGCAGCAAGGCCACCGGTGTGCGCGCCGCGCTATGCCGGCGCATCTGCTCACGCGCGAGACGCGTGAATTCCGGACGGTTGAATGTCTGTGTCAGGCCGTCGCGCGTGGCGGCGCGGTGCAGCGCGATTTCCGAGCGCTCCTTGCCCAACGAGACCATCAGGAAGCTCGCCACGACGATCAGCACCAACATTTCCGTCGTCGACACTTGTGGACCGAACCACGTCAGAAACTGTGGATCGGTCGGCCCGAGCCATACCAGCGCCACCGCCCGCACCGCATAGAACGACCCATGGAATACCGCGACCACCGTCAGCACGACGCTGCTCGGCAAGCGGACCCCCGAAGCCTGCCAGAATTCCTTCGCCGCCATCAAGCTGTAGAGCGCCAGCAGGGAGAAGAACAGAACACCCCCGCTCCAGGCATCGAGCGGCCGGGCGAACAGCCACGTTCCCCACAGCAGCACCGCCGGCCCGCCGAACACCGCAACCCACTGCACACTTCGCGCATAGAAACGGCGGGCGCCGCTCCACACCATCGCGAAGGCGAGCGTCGCCATGGCGTTACCCAGCGGATAGAGCACCGCGAGCCGGGCGCTTCGCTCGGCAAGCAAATAGAGAATGGGAGAGAACGTGGCGAGCAGAAAGGCCAGACTCCACCAGCGCGGAGACTCGGCTTCATCACGACGCAAGGCATCGAGCATGAACAGAATGCCTGTCGCAATGCTCAACAAGAAAGTCACGAACTGTAGTGTCGGCAAGTCTAGCGCCGGCAGCGACAAACCAAGAGCCATGGCTCCGTCCCCCGTGCGCGCCGCAAATCCACGGGCATGACCGCCCGGAACGCGATGCGCAGTTTGATGTACGGGGGAATGAAAACCTGTCTGAGAGATCAGCGGTTCGTTATTCGGTATGGAAAGTCCGGCAGCGGCTTGCGCATCGTATGCGATGCACCGTCTGGCCGCCCCGGTCCGGCCATCGGTTTCTCAGAGGAATGTCCGGCACAACGTGCCCAAGCGCGTCTTCCCTGCAGCACGCTGGGTCGCATGCCGCTACGCGCGATGCCGGAATTCCCGGAATTCAGCCTTGCTCCATACCCATGGGGCGGGATTCTAGCACGCCATTTTGAGAGGACAACCGGCCGGCTGGCCGACCAGCTTACAGTGCGTCCACTTCCCTTACATTTCCTGTCGACGCCGCGCCGACAACGCACCCGCCGTCTGGATCACGAGATCGGCGAAGCGTCGCTCATCGCGCTCGGCGTTCCAGCGCACACGCGGCACCGCAATATTGATCGCACCGATGGCTCTGCCGTCCTGATTCACCACGGCTGCGGCGGTCGAAATGTCGCCCATGAAGAACTCGTCTTCCGTGTGCGAATAGCCTTGCTTGCGAATGCGAGCCAGCCGCTCCCGGATCTTTCGCGGTTGCGAAACGGTGGCCGGCGTGAACTGTACGAGATTCGTGCGCGCCAGAATGTCGTCGATCTCGGCATCGTCGAGCGTGGCGAGCATCGCCAGGCCCGGCGCGGTGCAATACGCCGGCAAGCGCGAACCGACGATGACGTTCGCATTGAATACGCTGCGACTCACGATACGCAGCACGAAAACGATGTCCGTATCGAGACGCACAGTCAGGTTCGTGGCCTCCTCCGTCTCTGCCGCCAACTGCTGAAGATACGGGGCGGCGCGGCTCACCAGCTCGTTCGAAACGAGATAGTGATACGTGAAATCGAGTAGCTTCGGTGAGAGTTCGTACTTCTTGCTCTGCGGGTCCTTGAGCAGATAGCCCAATGCCGAGAGCGTGAAGGTGAAGCGCTGCGCCGCGCTGATGTCGAAGCCCGTGGCAACGGCAATTTCGGAGAGCGAAAGATGGCGCTTCGACCCGTCGAACGCGGTCAGCACCTTCATGGCCTTTTCGACGGACTGAACGTACAGCGTGGAATCGGCCGACGGCGTAATCGCGGCCGGCGTCTCGGTGTCGGCGGCCGCTTTGGCACGGGTGCGAGGAGTTTTTGTGGTGGCCACGATCGTTATGGAATGGGGCGAACAGAGCACGATTATCTCATAAAAATAAGACTATATCTTATGCCAATAACCGTTATCACCGCGTCATTGCAGGGAATGACGCGGCCGCCGCCCTGCCCGCACGGATCACTTTGCCATCGTGATGTCCCACGCCTCGACGGTCTCGCGTGAGAGCAGATGCTTGCGAATGCGCTCTGACGGTGTTGTCTCGAAGTGTGCCGTCTCGCGATAGTAGCGTGGCCGCTGGTAGCTGGCGAGCTTGTCGGCGGCCCATTGCGAGAGCACCGGCCAGTCGATGGCCTGCCCCTCACGAAACTGCACGTACAACATCACGTCCTGCTCACCGATATCGCTCGCGATGCCGATGGCCGCACACGCCGCCACCGCCGGATGCCGCGCGAATACGCGCTCGATCTCCCAAGCCGATACGTTCTCGCCGCGCACGCGCATGCTGTCCGTACGACGGCCGATGAAGACCAGACTGCCGTCGGCACCCCGCCGTGCACTGTCTCCGGTGAAGAGCTTGCCGTCGCGCAACGCCTTCGACGTGGCCTCGGGATTGTCGAGATAGCCCGGCAGGAACACGCCCTCCACTTCGCTCGACAGGACGATTTCACCCGGTTCGCCGTCCGGCACCGGTTGCCCGTCGTCGTCGAGCAACTCCAGCGTCAGCCAGGGCAACGCATGGCCGATGGAACCCGGCATGTCCGCGTCGTTAAGGGTGGCGAAGCTCGAACACTCCGTCATGCCATAGCACTCGCGCAACGTGCATTGCAGCCGCTCCCGCGTGGCCTGCCAAGCGCTTGCGGAAACCCCCGCGCCCCACGCCACGCGCAACGAATTCTGCGCCGGCTGGGCATCGCGTGGCAATTGCATCAGGATGTCGAGGATGCCCCCGAGATAATGCAGATGCGTCGCCTGCGCGGCAGCACATTGCTGCCAGAAGCGGCTCGCGGAGAATCGCTCGACCACGTGCATCTCGACATCGGCGAGGAACGGCAGCAACAGCATTTGCGCGCCGCCGATGTGGCACAGCGGCTCCCACAGGAACAGCCGGTCGCCATCGTGGGCATCCGCCACGCGCAGCGCAGCCTCACTGGCGATGCGCATCATGCGGTGCGTGAACAGCACGCCCTTGGGGGCTCCCGTGGTGCCCGACGTATAGATGATGCACAGCACCGACGCCGGCGTGACGGCCGCGGGCACCGGCTTGGCGCCATCGTAGGCGGCAGCTTGCGCCATGACCTCGGCCAGCAGGCAACGCACGACGCGCGGCCCGTGATGTCCCGGGTGCTGCTCGGCAAGCGCCACACCGGCGTCCAGCACCTCGGCAAAGGCCGGCTCCGCGACCAGCAACTTCGGCTTGGCATGGCCCAGCAGATATTCGATCCCATCGCCCTTCAGACGCGTGTTGACCGGCACCCACACCAGCCCGGACAGCATGAGGGCATAAATCAACGCGACCTGCGCCGCGCTGTTGCCCAGCATGACAGCTACCCGGTCGCCCGGCACGAGACCCTGCGCGGCGAACCACGCCTGCATGGCCCCCACACGCGCCGCCATCCGGGCACGATCGATGGCTTCGCCCTCGAACACGACGACCGGCTTGGCCGACGCGCCATGAAGACCCGCCATCAGTAGCGGTACGACATCAAGCCGGTCACCCTCGGCACGTTGAGGAAAGTACTGCGTATAAGCGTGTGACGCCGGATGCACAGCAGGATATGACGAGGAAAATGACTGCGTATTCACGGATGCGACTCGGGCAACATTGGACATGGACATACGGAAATCCGCGGGTATCAATAGCGCTTGCGTTTGAAAATCGAGGACAGCCAGACGATGAACACCATCAGGAACACCAGCGAGGTCGCGACAGCCGCCAGCGTCGGCGTGACAGCCAACTGGATGTCGTCCCACATCTGCTTGGGCAACGTGGTGTTGATACCGCCGGATACGAAGATGGCAATCGTCAGATCGTCGAACGACACGATGAAAGCGAACAGGAATGCCGAGCCCAGACTCGCGGCCATCAATGGCAGCAACACGGTGCGTACGCGAGTGAAGGCCGAGGCGCCGAGCATCTTGGCGGCATCGTCGAGTCGCCAGTCGAAACGCTTGAAGCTCGCCGACAGGGTGACCACGACGTACGGAATGGCGAGCACGGTGTGACCGATGACGAGGCCGGCGTTGGTGCCCGCCAGTTCCCAGCGCGCAAACAGATACAGCAAACCGACGGCCACCACGATGCGCGGCACGATCAGCGGCGCGATGAACACGGCGAACAGCGGCTTGCGCCAGCGCGACGGCAAGCGCACGAGCGCCAGACTCGCGCCGAAGCCGAGCACCAGCGCCAGCGCCGCCGTGGCAAAGCCCACGCCGAGCGAGCGCAGCAATGCCGCCTGCCACACGCTGGACTCGAGGAACGCCACAAACCATTTCAACGTGAACAGTTCCGGCGGGAAAGCCACGAACGATTGCTTGGTAAAGGCCAGCGGCACCACGAAGGCAATCGGCAACACCAGGGCAAGCACCACCACCCACGTGTAAGCCTTGAGGCCGAAGCCACCCTCTGCACGCTCGCGCCCCCGCGACAGCGAGAGTTTGCCCGCGAGTCGTCCGATAGCGATGAGTACCGGCAACGCCCGTCCGCCCGCCCCGGCACGACGCTCGGGTGCCTCACCCGCCAGCGACGACAGCCCCACGACCCGGTCGTATACATAGAACACGACAATCGAGCACAGCAGCAGCACCGTCGAGAGCGCACCGGCGAAGCGCAGATCGAAGAGTTCCAGCACCGACGAGATGACGAGTTGGGCCACCATCGATTCGCGTGGCGACCCCAGCAGCGCTGGCACGATGAAGAAGCCCAGGCTCGAGATGAAGACCAGCAGCCCAGCAGCGGCCGCCCCCGCGCCCGACAGCGGCAGAAATACGGTGAAGAAGCCCGTCGCGCGGTCAGCGCCGAGCGTCTGCGCGGCCTGCACCAGTTGCATGTTGATGCCGCGCATGATCGGCAGCATCGTCATCACCGCGAGCGGCAGCATGGCGTGCACCATGCCGATCAGCACACCGGTGAGCGACGGCGCGAGTGTGCTCGTACTGTCGATCAGACCGAGATGGGTGGCCACAACCGTCAGCAGACCGGTCTTGGAGAGCAGCAGCATCCACGCATACGTCTTGACGAGATAGCTGGTCCAGAACGGCAGCACGATCCACAGCAGCCAGCGCTCGCGCGAGCGCGTCGACAGCCGTGCGAGCAGATACGCCACCGGGTAGCCGAGCAGAACCGAGAGGGCTGCGGTGAGGAACGCGATCCAGAACGTCGAGGCCAGCACTTTGACGTACACGGCCGAGTGCGTCATGCGGGCGAACTGCGCGATCGACAGCACGCCGTCGCCATCGTACAGGCCGCCTTGCAGAATCTCGACGACCGGCACGATGAAGAACACAGCGAGGAACAGCAACGCGGGCAAGGCCGGCAACCACCTGGCCAGATGCTGCGGCCAGGCAATACGGGGCCCCGCCTGAGGCAGGCGTTGAACAAGCCACATGGCAAATACTCCTGAAGCGGATGACTTGGGCGTCGGGTGAAAGGCTCAGCGCGTGAGCAGCGTCGCGCGGCCGTGATCCCACGCCAGCCCGACGCGCTCGCCGACACGCGGCGTGAGATCGCGCGGACAGCGCACGGTGAAGTCGGTGCCGTCGTCATGCTCGGCGCCCTGCCCCAGCGACACGATGGCGCGCGTGTCCGCCCCCAGAAAGACGACTTCGCGAATCGTGCCCGCGAGCGCCCCGTCTTCCGGCGACGTCAAACGCGCCGCCTCCGGCCGCACCAGCAGACTCGCCTCTCCCGCCGCCGGCAGGTCGGGACTCGGGCCGATCGGCACCAGACGCTCACCCACGCGCAGCGCCACGCGGCCGTCAGCCACGCGTTCGACCACACCGTCGAGCAAATTGGAATGGCCGAGGAAATCGGCGGCGAAACGTGTCGCCGGACGGTCGTACAACTGTGCCGGCGTGCCGATCTGCTCGATACGGGCCTGATTCATCAGACAGATCCGATCGGACAGCGTAAGCGCCTCGTCCTGATCGTGGGTAACGTAGATGAACGTGGCTCCCAGTTCCTGATGCAGACGACGGATCTCCATCTGCATGTGCTCACGCAACTTCTTGTCGAGCGCGCCCAACGGCTCGTCGAGCAGGATGATCGAGGGACGGAACGCGAAGCAGCGTGCGAGCGCAATGCGCTGCTGCTGCCCGCCCGACAACTCCGACGGCAGACGCTGGGCAAAAGCCTGCATCTTGACCATCGCCAGGGCGGCGTCGACAGCCGGGGCCAACTCGGCGCGCGGCAGCTTGCGCATGCGCAAGCCATACGCCACGTTGTCCCAGACGGTCATGTGCGGAAAGAGCGCGTAGCTCTGGAACACCATCCCGATGCCGCGTTTGCCCGGTGCGTCGTGCGTGGCGTCGCGCCCATCGATGAGAAGTTGCCCGGCGCTGGGCTCGACCAGCCCCGAAATCATCTGCAACAGCGTGGTCTTGCCCGAGCCCGACGGCCCGAGCAAGGTAAGAAATTCTCCTGCCGCGACCCGCAGGTCGGTCGGCAGAAGCGCGGGGGTCTCGCGATACGTCTTGGCAAGACCGATGGTTTCCAGTTTGGTGCTCATGTTCGTCTCATCCTGCTCCGCTGCCTCTGACAACTTACGACAACAGCCATGCGTTGAAACGCTCGGTGGCCTTCGTGCGGTTCTCGGCCCACCACTGTGGGCTCGGCAAACGCATGCCCTTCAGGTTGGCCGGTGCTGTCGGCAACAGCGGCGCACGGTCCTTGGGAATGCCGTCGAACGCCTTGAGGTTGGTCGGGCCGTACGCGAGATCCTGCGTGATGAGCGCCTGACGGCCCGGATCGCCGCAGAACCGCACGAACTGCCGGGCGAAATCGGCACGCGGCGTGCCCTTCGGAATGCCCCATCCTTCGATGGAATACAGCCCTTGATTCCAGACGATCTTCACCGGTGCCTTGTTGTCGATGGCCGCTTGCGCACGACCGTTCCACGTCGACATCATGTCGACGTCGCCACTCTGGATCGCCTGCATGGCCTGTGCGCCGGACGTCCACCACAGGTTGATGTGCGGCTTGATCTTGTCGAGCGACTTGAAGGCGCGGTCCAGATCGAGCGGGTACAGCTTGTCGATAGGTACGCCGTCGGCCATGAGCGCTTGCTCGATCGTGTCGAGCGGGCTACGGCGCAGCGAGCGGCGACCCGGAAAGCGCTTCACATCCCAGAAGTCTGCCCAGGTCTGCGGCACGTCCTTCTGGAACTTGTCGGTACGATAGGCCAGCACCGTCGAGTACACGTCGACACCCAGCCAGTCGGCCGTCACGGCCTCGGGCATGATGCCGGGGAAGTCGCTGACCTTCATGCCGATGGGCTCGAGAAAGCCCTTCGACTCGAGATAGGGAATGTCGGCCGAGAGCGTGAGCGTCGTCACATCCCACACGAAGTTCTTGGTCTGCACCATCGCCGCGAACTGCGCCACCGGCTGCGAATCGCGCGCCACGCTCACCACCTTGATGCCGGTGGCTTTCTCGAACGGGTCGTAGAACGCGCGGCGGTAGGCGGCGGTGTACGGGCCGCCCGGATCTGAGACGATCAACTGGCGTGCCTGTGCATGTGCGGTACGCGACGCAGCGAGCGGCAAGGCGCCTGCCAGTGCAGCAGTGCCGGCCACTTGCAGAAGGCGGCGACGGGACGGATTTTGCGGGTCGTGCGGGTGAGACATGGGAAACTCCGCTAGCGTGTGGACAGACGCGACGCGCTTGTCCTGTAATGATCGCCACCCTGCATCACTGCGCCACTGCGCGTGCCGCCGGGCGGCGGGGCTTCATTCGACAACGGCCGGTATCGCTTGTATCGCTCAGGCCTTTGCTGCCTCGGCCTTGGCAGCGCGCTTGGCAAAGAACGCGGCCATCATGCGTGCCGGTTCCCCCGATTCGTACGACTCGCGCTGGATGCGCATACCGGCTTCGATGGCGTCCTGGAAGGTGCCCTCGGTCATCTCGCGGAAGCGCTGCTTGTCCAGACGCATGGCCACCGGCGGCTTCTCGGCCAGCTCGGACGCGATCTCCAGCGCTTTCTCGAACACCTTCTCTTCCGGCACGAGGTGATGGATCAGGCCCAGACGATGGCATTCGTCGGCTTCCATCAGGCGGCCCGTGAGCGTGAGTTCAATGGTGCGCGACAGGCCCAGCATGTGATTCATGATCCACGGACCGGTCGTGCTGGCGATCCCGGCGTTGATCTCCGGCTGGCCCATGCGCACGCCCGGATGACCGACACGAATATCGCCCAGCAGCGACACCTGGAAGGCCGAGCCGGCCGCCGTGCCGTTCAGCGCCATGACCAGCGGCTTCTTCAGGCTGCGAATCACGTCGTAGTAGTGCTCCCAACCCTTGATCCACTCGATGGCGGTGTCACCGTCGAAGTGCTTCGCTTCGGCCAGATCCTGCCCGGCCGAGAAGGCACGTCCCGCGCCGGTCATGATTACAGCCGCCACGTTCTCGTCGGCATTGAAGCGCTCAAGCGCATCGATGATCAGTTCGCGCATGGCGATGGTCCACGCGTTGAGCGCCTGCGGGCGGTTCAACGTAATCACCGCAACGCGGCCGACCTGCGTGAAGAGAACTTCCTGTTCCGTTTGCTTTGCTGTCTCGCTCATTTGAACTCCAAGGACACCGACGCGTGACATCACGCGTGCATCGAGATGGCGACTAGGCGACCACCCCACTTCTCATAAACAGTTATCTCAGTGCAATAACAGTTATTTGAAAGAAATATAGTGAGTTCAAAAAAAGGACGCAAGTTGAATCGCCTCGGGGTTTACCTCAGGCGGTTGCACCTCTTGAGACGAAAAAAAACGGACAGCCCGTAAGGACTGCCCGTCTTGCCTGCTGGTGCCCGACGGCGACGTCGGGGCTGGCGGTGGAGTGTGTGAGCTGGCGGCGGCGTCGCCGTCTTAGCGAGAATCCTTCTGTTTGCGCAGGCGCCGGATCGCCTGCAACTGCGCCACGGCTTCCGTCAGCTCTGCCTGCGCCTTGGCGTAATCGATATCGCTCGCCTGTGTCTCGAGCAACGCCTTGGCCTCCTCGCGAGCCCGCTGCGCGCGGGCTTCGTCGAGACTTTCGGCGCGCATGGCGGTGTCGGCAAGAATCGTCACCCGATCGGGTTGAATCTCGACAAAACCGCCTGCGATGTACAGGAAGGTATCCTCGCCGTCGTCGGCTTCAATCCGGACGGTGCCCGGGCGCACCGCCGTGAGCAACGGCGTGTGCCCGGGAAGCACGCCCAGCTCACCCGAGGTTCCCGGCACCGCAACGAAGCGTGCCTCGCCCGAAAATATCGCCCGCTCGGTACTGACCACGTCGACCTTGAGTAATGCCATGCCTTTCACTTCTCCCTGCAATGCCGGAGGCATCGCCCAAATCCCTGCATCTTTTCGGTATTGCCATCGTCGCACAAAGGGCGTCGCGCAAGAACGCGCGCCCTTCGCCCGGCTTACAACGTGCGTGGCGCCGCAACGCCAAGCTCCCCGGCCATCTTCATCAGCGACTCCCAGATCGGGGGCGTGAGATCGATGTGGTCGTGATGCTTCTTGCGATTTTCCGCCTCGTACTCGCCCGGATACTGCACCCGATCGAAGCCCGGCTGCGGCGGACATGATGTCAGATAGTCAATGAACGCCTCGACTTCGTGCGAGCGCCACGTCGCCGAGAAATCGACCTGCGGATTGAGCACGATGGCGAACATGTTATTCGTCGCCACGCCCGCACGCGGGTGTTCCGGCTGAATCGTGCCGCCGCCCGAGAGCACGCCCGCAAGCAGTTCCGTCACGATCCCGAGCGCATAGCCCTTATGACCGCCGAACGGCAGCAATGCCCCGAACGGTTCAGAGAAAAGCGCATTCGGATCGGTCGATGGATTCCCGTAACCGTCGATCATCGAACCCGGCGGCGCCTGCTTGCCCTCGGCCGCCAGCACACGCGCCTTGTTGATCGCGATGGCGCTGGTCGCCATGTCCACCACGAGCGGCGGACGATTGTTCGGCAACGGCCCGGCAAAGCACAGCGGGTTGGTCGTCAGGCGCGGTTCGCTGCCGCCGTACGGGGCCACCATCGGCTGGCGATTCGTCACGTTGGTGAACGCCATGAACACCAGTCCCTGATGCGCCGCCATCTCGCCATATTGGCCCATGCGGCCCAGATGGTGACTGTTGCGCAGCGTGAGAATGGACACGCCCTTTTCAAAGGCGCGCGCGATGGCATGCTCAACCACGAACTTGCCGACGTGCTGGCCGAAGCCGCGATTGCCCTCATACAGCAGCAGGTTGCCGTGATCGGTGAGCACGCTCGGGCGTCCGCTCGGGTTGACCTGCCCGTCCTCGAGCACCTTGCGGTACGTTGGCAGAATCGAGAGCCCATGGCTCGCATAACCGACGCGATCCGACTCGACCAGATGCTGCGCAACGTCAAACGCAATATCGTCCGGCACACCTTGTGCGAGCAGCAGTTGCTTGCCGAAGTCGGTAGCGTCGTTCAGGGGGATTCGCATTGTGACTCCTTGTTCGATCGGCACGGATTACAACCAGCCCAGCCAGCGCCAGTACGTTGCAGCGAAGAGCAACAGCAACGCATAACCCACGACAGTGACCACGATACCGACTTTCGCGAATTGCTTTGCGGTGAAGGTATCGGTGCCCAGACACACCATGTTCTGCGGCGCGTTGATCGGCAAAATGAAACCGAAGCTCACTGTGAAGCCAAGCAGCATGGTCATACCCAGGCGGTTGAAGTCACCCGGCAAGGTTTGCAGCACGGCAATCAGAATCGGCAGCATGGCCGAGGTGAGCGCCGTTGCGCTGGCAAAACCCAGGTGAATGAGGATCAGGAATGCCGCCAGAATCGCGAAGACCCACAGCGTCGGCAGCGAGTCGAGCCCCGTCGCCGCGACCACGTGATTGCCCAGCCATTGGCCGGCCTGCGTGGTCAGAAGCGCGGTACCCAGACTGATACCCACACCGAACACGATCACGGTGCCCCAGGGAATGCGCGATTGCACATCCTTCCAGGTCATCACGCCAAAGCGCGGCAGCATCAACACCACCAGACCCACATAGGTCACCGACGTGGTGTCGAAGCGGTGCAGCTTGCCTTCCGTCGCCCAGAACAGCAGCAGGCCGATCGACACCGCGAGCAGACGCTTCTGCGCACTCGTCATCGGCCCCATTTCACGCAGTTGCGCTTCCACGGCTTCCTTGCCGCCGGCGATGGCATCGGCTTCGGGCGGCATCATCTTGAGCACGAGCACCACGAGAATCACCGACATGATGATGGCCCACGGCACACCCGCCACCAGCCACTCGGCCCACGTGATGCGGTCGCCGAGCATCTTGTCCATGAAGCCCACGGTCAGCAGGTTTTGCGCGGCGGCCGTCTGGATACCGACGTTCCAGATGCTCGTCGCCTGCGCCACGATGATCATGACCCCGGCCGCAATGTTCGAACGCTTGTCGACACCGAAAGCGGCTATCACGCCCATCATGATCGGCACCACACAGGCGCTTCGCGCCGTGGCGCTCGGCACCACGAGCGAGAGCAGAATCGTGACCGCGATGGCACCGACCATCACACGACGTGTGCTGGTGCCGATCTTCGAGAGCGTAACCAGCGCGATGCGCCGATCGAGTCCGGTCAGCGTCATGGCGGCTGCGATAAACAAGGCCCCGGCCACGAGCGCGAGCGCCGAGTTCGAGAAGCCCGCGAGCGCCATGCTGATGGCGCGCGACGTGCCGTACTCGACAGTGGGGTCCTGCACGGTGGGAGCGGTTCCCACGAGGAATGCCATCAACGACGTAATGATGATGGCGCTGGCTTCATACGACACCGCTTCGGTGATCCATACCACCACGGCGAACGCGAGAATGGCCAGCATGCGGTGACCTGCGACCGGCAGGTCATCGGGCATGGGCATCAGGAGCACGGCGATCATCACGATGACACCGGCGATCAATCCGATGGGAACCGCTTTCTTCTGGGGAGGGCTTTGCACAGAAACTTCAGGCGTGCTCATGAGGGGGCTCCAGAACGGAATGGCATGCCGGCAGTCGGCATGTCTTGAGAAAATGCCACGCTTGAACTGCGGGTCAATGCTACCCGCATTGATCTTGACGAGGCAAGCAAGAGAGAAAGGCGCATGCCGCGGGCGACGCCTCCGAAAAACAGGGGGGACGTGAGCTGCGCCGATCCGGGATAGGGCGTGTCGCCACCGTCCGGACACCTGCGAGGCACCGGAAGACGATCAACGCTGCGATGAATGGGGCATGCGCGTCGAAAGCATCGAACGAGACACGCGAGCGTGTCCTCCAACGAGGCTTGTCGGTTTAGAAATGCAGTCCGAAGTATTCCGGAGAACCGGCGAAGAGCTGGGTGCTCAGCACAGGGTTGTTCAACGCGCGATGCCAGACGGTTTGATACAGCCCCGTCAACCCGGCGCGAGGCCCGGTGATCATGCCATCCGAACCCTTCGTCAGCCCGGCGTTGCCAAGCGTGTCGCCCAAGGTCCGTCCACTGACGATGATCGGGTCGGACGCCCAGGCGCCGGCCTCCGTGAACACGTCGTGCCACGGCGCTGGCGCTGCGCCGACAAGTGCCGGCGGGGGCGAACCCGGCGGTGAGAAAGCCGGCGCTCGGGCCGCACGTTTTGCGCGTGCGGCCCGCGACGGCCGGGTGCCATGTCGAGTGTTGGCAGCGGCGGTCTTCTCGCTTGCCGAAGCCCCGGCGTGAATCTCGGGACTCGGCGGACTCGCGGCATGTGCCGATGCCGGTATCCAGAAGCAAGACCACAACGCCAACGCCATCGTGGCGCCCATAAGGCGGGGGAGCGACTTCGTCATGACATCCTCGTGTGCCGGCGGTCAATCCCGCCTGTCTTGACAGAGTCAGAGCAAATTTCGCACCACGAGCAATAACCTTTTGATTCTTATGCACTTCCATTTCCACCATTCGCGTGATGCCAAGACAATCCCGAAGAAATGTTTCATTTCAGAAACATCCGGCAGCCGCGATTGAATCATCGGTGAAACGTTTCGCAGCCCCCTTGAGGGCCAGCCGCCACGCGCACCGTTAAAGCATTGTTCAACTTTCGACGCCTTCGATTGTCAGCCTGCGTTTCACCTGGCGCATTGATATGAATCAATAGAAGTGCACGACCGTACGAAAACCCGAATTGACGGGCAGGCTGCGGTATGGCGCAAAGATAAGCGGCGGTCGCTGAATTCGGTCTCGGATGACTCTGAAAGCACGGGGGACATGCCGACGTTCCGAGCGGGTCTCTGGCACAATCGCTCAACGCCAGAAGCGACGGTCGTCGTAACGCTGTCCGAATCATCCTGTCAGCTCGACGTACCGCATGACATAAAGGAGTCAGCAATGCCCCAGTTCGATGTGGATCTTTTCGTGATCGGTGCAGGTTCCGGCGGTGTGCGCGCAGCGCGCGTCGCGGCCCAATATGGCGCACGCGTGAAGGTGGCCGAGGAGTTTCGTGTCGGCGGCACTTGCGTCATTCGCGGGTGCGTACCGAAGAAGCTGCTCGTCTACGCGAGCCGCTTCGCCGACGAGTTCGAAGATGCCGCGGGCTTCGGGTGGCAAGTACCCTCCCCCAAGTTCGACTGGAAGACGCTCATCGCGCGCAAAGACACCGAAATCGCCCGGCTCGAAGGCATCTACCGGACCAACCTGGAGCGCGCAGGTGCCGAACTCGTCGCAGCGCGTGCCGTGGTTGAAGGTCCGCACACGGTGGTGTTGCCTGCCTCAGGCGAGCGCATTACCGCCCGCAACATTCTGATCGCCACCGGCGGCAAACCGGCGGATCAACCTCACTTCGTCGGCCGCGAGCATGCCATCTCGTCGAACGAAGTGTTTCATCTTGAGTCGCTCCCCGAGCGCATCACGATCATTGGCGGTGGCTATATCGCGCTGGAGTTCGCTGGTGTGTTCGCCGGACTTGGCTCGAAGGTCACGCTCGTGCATCGTGGCCCGCACCTGTTGCGCGGCTTCGATGAAGAAGTGCGCGCCGCTCTTGAAGCCGCCTATCGCGAGCGCGGCATCGAGATCTTGCTGGAGCGCAACGTGGAGCGCGCGGACAAGGTGCAGGACGCCCTGCGCATCACGCTGTCCGACGGCAGCACGCACGAGGCCGATGTGCTGCTGAGCGCTGCCGGCCGCGTGCCTTACACGCAAGGCCTCGGCCTTGCCGCGAGCGGCGTGGCACTCAATGAGAAGGGGGCCGTGATCGTCGATGAATTCTCGCGAACCAATGTGCCGTCGATCTTTGCCGTGGGCGACGTCACCGACCGCGTCAATCTCACACCGATGGCGATTCGCGAGGGTCAGGCATTTGCGGATACGGTGTTCGGCGAGCGCACGACACGGGTCGACCACAAGCTGATTCCGACGGCCATGTTCAGCACACCCGAGATCGGTGTCGTGGGCCTGACGGAGAGCGACGCGCGCACCCAGTATTCGCAACTGAAGGTTTATAAGGCGTCGTTCCGTCCGCTCAAGGCGACGCTGTCGGGCCGTCAGGAAAAGATTCTGATGAAGTTGCTTGTCGACGGCGCCACCGACAAGATCGTCGGCGCGCACATGGTGGGCGATCACGCGGGCGAGCAAGTGCAGTTGCTCGGCGTGGCGCTGTCGATGGGGGCGACCAAGGCCGACTTCGACCGCACGCTTGCGGTACACCCGACGGCTGCAGAGGAATGGGTGACGATGCGGACACCGGTCGCCTGATCGGCCTCGTGAGCGCTCAATGATCCGTGGGGAATTTGGCGAAGAGTTGCCGGTGAGGCGGTGCTTCACCCACGATCCGTTGGCATCGCATCAATCACGGACGGGCATGATGGCCCGTCCGCCCTCACCTTGGCGCTCGTCCCAGTCCTCCCCTTAGCCCTCGCCCTGGTCCTAGCCTTAGAGGCTCTGATACCAGACACCGAAGATCGCGACGGGCGTGAGAACGAGCAGCAGAGCGCGCCACACGGGCACGAACCACTGACCACGCGTGCCCTCCAGTACGGTGCGCGCCAATGGCCAAATACGGGCGCCGACGAAGAACGCCACGCACAATCCCCCGGCCGGCATGAGCAGATTGACGGTCACGTAGTCCATCAGATCGAAGATCGTACGATCGAACAGGCGCACGTCCGACCACACGCCGAACGACAGCGCGGCCGGGGCGCCGAAGGCAAACGTCGCCAGCAGCACAGCCACCACGGCCGGTCCGCGACGCCATTGGTACTCATCGATGAGGAATGCCGTCACCGGCTCGAACAGCGAGACCGCCGACGTGAGCGCCGCAAACAGCAGCAGCAGGAAGAACGCGACGGCCACGAGGTGACCGAACGGCATCTGCGCAAAAATCGCGGGCATCGTGATGAAGGTCAACCCCGGCCCGGCGTTGGGCGCTACACCGAAGGCGAACACGGCGGGCAGAATCATGAGCCCGGCCAGGAAGCAGGCCAGCGTTGCAAGTGTCGCCACCCAGACAGCCGAGCCGGCCAGTCGCGCGTCTTTGGGCAGATATGAGCCGTAGACGACGATCATGCCCGCCCCCAGCGACAGCGAGAAGAAGGCCAGCCCGAGCGCTTCGAGCAAAGTGCGGCCCGAGATGACCGAGAAGTTGGGCGTGAGAAACCACGCGACACCAGCCATGGCCCCCGGCAACGTGAGCGCGCGCGCGATGACCAGCAGCATCAGAATGAACAACGCGGGCATGAGCCACTTGCCCGCACGCTCGATGCCCTTCTGCACGCCGGCGGCAACAATCAGGCCCGTCAGCCCCAGAAACGCCCCCATGCTCACGAGCGACGCGACCGGGTCCGCGATGAAGGCCGAGAATTCACTGACCAGACGTGCCGTGTCGGCGGCCAGCACGCGGCCGGTGATCGCACGTTGCAGATACGCCACCGTCCAGCCGCCCACCACGACGTAAAACGACAGGATCGCAAAGGCATTGAGCGTGGCGATGCGTCCAACCCATGCCCAGCGGCGTCCGCCCAATTCGCGCAATGCTGTCGTGACGGACTTGCCCGTCAACCGGCCAATGGTCATCTCGGCAAGCAACAGCGCCACACCTAACGACAGGACACAACCGAGATACACCACCAGAAACGCGCCGCCGCCGTGCATCCCCACGACGTACGGGAATTTCCAGACGGCCCCAAGCCCCACGGCGGAGCCGGCTGCCGCCAGCACGAAGCCCAACCGCGACCCCCAGGTAGCGCGACCCGCAGTGGCGGAAGCGCCGGGGGCCGCCGGCGTCGTAGCGGCAGGCGGTGCCGATGGCGTAATGGGCAGATGGGACACGTATTTCCTCCGGAAACGGCCGTGCGCGCCCCACGGAACGGCATCCGCCGGAGCGACACGACACTTGTCATGGAATGGCGTCAGGCAGATTACTGGCGCAGCACGGCATCGCCTTCGCGGCAATCCGATGCGCGTGCACCAGCGCGCGACACCACAAGGGTGGTCGAGGAGTCTACGCGGGAAAAGGTGTCCATCGCTTTAGGAAAGCACCCAAATTTGAGGCGCCGTCGGGGACTCGCCTCCCCCGACAGTCGCGGCGTCAGTGACCGAGTGTCACTTCGCCGGCAGACGCCGAGCGCGTGCCCGGCTTCGGCGGATTGCTCTCGCCGCGATACGCAAACACCACCGAGAACTTCGTAATATCGCCCTCGTTGCGACCGGCGGCGTGGAACAGACCACTGTGGAACAACACCACATCGCCTTGCGCCAATTCCACCTGCTGCCCCCGGTCGACGAGCGGCTGGTTGTCCGGTTCGTCGGGGCGCAGGAAGTCGAGCGAATCGAGCTGATGCGGCTTGAGTTCTGCGCGGTGCGATCCCGGAATGAAACGAAGCGCGCCGTTCTCACGCGTTTCCGGCCCCAATGCAAGCCACACGGAGATCAGCGAGTTTTCCGGGAATGACCAGTACCGAATATCGCGGTGCCATCCGGTGGCGGTGCCGAAGTGCGGGTGCTTGGTCATCACGCAGTTGTGATGCGCGAGGGTCAGCACCACGTCTTCGCCAAATATTTGCGCCAGCGACTCGATCAGGTCCGGGCGGGTCGCCCAGTGACGCAGCGCATCGCCGCGATCGTAAGCCTTGAGCAGACGGCGAACCGTCTGGCCGCCCTCCGCGTCGCGCGATTGCGGCGCGCCCGCATAACCCACGTCGGCTTCGAACTCGAGCGGCGGCGTGGCCGCCGCCAACTGCGCTCGCACATCGGCCAGAATCGCCTCGCAGTCGGCCTGCGCCACATAGCGCGGAAGGATCAGATAACCGTCGTTACGGAAGGTTTCGAGTTGCGATGCAGTAAGCGCCATGATGGTCGGCGAAGCGAACAAAAAGCTGAATGTTGAGGAAGGTTCGGTACTAGCGAGGTAACTGGATAATTCGGGAGGACTGGCGCGACGTTGCTGTCACGGCAGCAGCACTCAGGCGGCGCGCTTGCGTCGTCGTGGCGGCAATTCGGCGGCGGGTTTGCGTTCTGGCTTGGGCTCGGGCTGCGGCACGTCGGTGCCGGGCAGCGACGCTTGCGGATTTCCCGTGGGACGCGGCGTGTCGACCACACTGCGCAGACGGTCGAGTTCGCGCGTGAGCTTCGCCAATTGATATTCGAGCTGGCAATTACGGCGGTATAACGTGCGCATTTTTTGGCTGAGCGCCTGCGTCTGTGTCCAGTACTCCGGATACATGACGAAACGCCCATCCGGGCGCTCGACGACGCCAAGCCCGCTCTGCCCCATCACGTCGATGGTTTCCAGCGCGTAGCGTCGAACTTTTTTTACCGTACCTGCCGCCATTTATTTCCTACAGTCCCAGCCTGAGAGAGTCAGGCGCGGCATTTTGCCACGAATTCGCCCCGGCCGGGCGGCAAACCCATACCGGGACGGAGATTTATTTTCCGCC
>JARLJF010000105.1 GCA_031291335.1 Pandoraea sp.
CAGCGTGAGCGAACCGCCGTCTTCGATTCGTGCGTAACGCGCGACGTGGTAGGTGCCCCAGAACTTACTGTCGAAGGCGGCATGCGCGTCTTCCAGCGAGAGCTTGCGCACCTGGCCGGTCGGCGTTTGCGCGGCTGAGATGACCACATGCTGCCACGGGGCGTGATCGGCAAAAAAACGTTCGACAGCGCTCGCGTCACCTGTGTCTAGCACGACCGCACGAGCCGTCGTGCCGATGGTGGCGAGTGCGTCGTCTAGCTTGGCCTGACTGCGTGAGGCGATGGTCACGGCCGCACCGGCCCTGGCGAATGCCTGTGCGGCGGCGCGGCCGATACCGGAACTACCGCCAATGACCAACACGCGCTGACCTTCGAAATTGAACATGATGAGACGCTCCAGAAAAGGATCGGGACGATCAAGGAAATGCGACCTCGACGAGGGACCGGCTACGCACTGCGATCACCGGTTCGCGATGTCATGGCGCTATTGTGATCCTCACCGCAAGACGCGATAATCCCCAGGAAAACTGAATTACTCTCTCCAAATTTTTGAGAATCGACCGCAATGATCGACCAGACGCTGGACCTCACCCTATTCGACCGGGTCGTGGCGACCGGCAGCATGTCTGCCGCCGCACGGGAGTTAGGGCTGTCGCTTGCGGTCGTGAGCAAGCGGCTGGGCCTGCTCGAACAGCGCCTGGGCGTGCGTCTGCTCAACCGCACCACGCGCAAGCAGGCGCTCACGGAAGAAGGACAGGTATTTCACGCCTGCTGCCAACGCATTCTGGCGGAGATCAAAGAGACTGAACGGTTGATGACACGGCAGGCGGGCACCGTCGGCGGCGTGCTGCGCATTAGCGCCCCGCGCGCGTTCGGACGCCGTCAACTCGCCCCGCTGCTCGTCGCGTTTCGCGAACGGCATCCGGATCTGAAGGTGCATCTCGAACTGAGTGATCTGTGGGTCGATCTGGTGGCGCACGGCATCGACGTCGCCATTCGCGTGGGCACCCTGCCCGACTCCAGCCTCGTTGCACAAGAACTGGCGCCCAACTATCGGGTGCTGGTCGCGTCCCCGGACTATCTGGCTCGGCGCGGCACGCCGCAGGACGCGGGCGATCTGCAACAGCACGACTGCATTCTGTTCGGCCACGCTCCGCACGGCGACTGGCGCTTTGTCTGGCAATCCGAAACGTTGCGAATTCAGGTCCGCGATACCTATGTCGTTGACGATGGCGACACGGCCCACGAGTTGGCGCTGCACGGCGCAGGCATCACGCAGAAATCCATCTGGGATGTTGGCGACGATATCAAGGCGGGCCGCCTCGTGCGGGTGTTGCCGTCGCTACAAATCCCGGCGTCGCCGCTTCATGCCGTGTACCCGCATAGCCGGCACCTCGCGCCGCGCACGCGAGCGTTCGTAGACTTTCTGCGCGATCAGTTGCGGGCCGCATGGCGCTGGCCGCAGCACTGACGACATGACCCGGGCACACACTCAGGCGTCAGCGCGCTCCCCGTTGAGTGCCTGACGCCCGGCGGCCAGCAGCGCCTCGGACAATGCCGGATCGGCGTTCACGACAGCGCGCGAGAGTAAGAGCGTTCCGACCATCTGCGCGAAACGTGCCATCGCGGCCTGCGTCGCCTGCGCCGGACTCAAGCCCTGCTCGATACCCGCCGTCGTCATTCGCTCAATCGTGTCCGCCAACCCTTTCGCATAGCAGGCTTGCGCCTCGTCGCCAATGCGTGGCGCGTCTCCCGCGAACCCGGCCATCGGACAGCCGCATGCCACGTCGTCCCGATGTGCCACCGACAGATACCGGTCGACACGCGCCTCGCGCGACATCGACGCCTCGCGGGCCACGTCGCCCCCTGCCAGCGCCCCTTCACTAGCCGCCACCGCACGGCCCATCACGGCCGCAACGAGTGCGTCCTTCGACTTGAAGTGGTTGTAGAAGCCGCCCTGCGTGAAGCCCGCCGCCTTCATGAGCGCCGTCAGTCCCACGGCATCCACGCCATGCTCCCGAAACAGCCGCTCGGCCGCCCCGACAATCGCCTCGCGGTTTTCCGCAGCCTGCTCTCTGGAAATCCCCATCTGCTACTCCTGACGTCCGCCTGCGCAATCGCGCCTATCATCGTCATCGAAAAAGACAATGTCGATCGCCATTGACAGATCGACACCCGACTGGTCACAATGCATCACCCCATGACGATGGCGATCACAATTGTCATGCATTATAGCCCAAACTGCCCGTCAGCCCTACGACTGGCGCAGCCTCATACCTTGCTGGAGTACTGAAATGAAAATCAAAGATGCCGTCGTGTTCGTCACCGGCGCCAACCGTGGCCTGGGACTCGAGTTTGCGAAACAGGCGCTCGAACGCGGCGCGAAGAAGGTCTACGCCGGGTCGCGGGATCCGTCCAAAGTGACGTTGCCGGGCGTCATCCCGGTCAAGCTGGACGTAAACAATCCCGAAGATGTCGCCGCCGCGGCGAAGTTGGCCGGCGACGTCACACTGCTCATCAACAACGCCGGTATTGCGCGTCTCACGGAAGGGCTGACCCGCCCGGGCTCGGCGGAAGTGTTGCGCGAGACGCTGGAAACGAACCTGTTCGGCGTGCTCGCCATGTCGCAGGCGTTCGCCGGCACATTGGGACGCAATGGAGGCGGCGCGCTGCTCAACGTGCTGTCGATCGTGAGCTGGATCAGTTCGAGCGTGATTCCCGAGTACGCGATTACCAAATCCGCGGCGTGGTCGCTGACGAACGGCCTGCGTCAGGAATTGCGTGCCCAGCACACGCAGGTGGTGGGCTTGCATGCGGGTTACATCGATACCGACCTCACGCGGGGTTTCGAGGCAGAGAAGAGCGCGCCGTCCGACGTGGTACGTCAGGCCTACGACGCTATCGAAGCCGGTGAAGAGGAAGTGTCTGTCGACGAAAGGACACGTCAGGTCAAGCAAGCCCTCTCGCAGGGCATCTATCTGCAGGACCCGGCCGCACGCGCGCAGTCGTAAGCTAACGGCACGCCAAACGCAAAAACGCCGCGACACCCCTTCGGGTATCGCGGCGTTTGTCTTGCCACAGCCACTGACGAACGCGTGTCGCCTCAGGCGGCCTTGTCCATCTGACGCTCCCCACCCACGGCTTCGATCAGGTCGTCGAGCATGCGGGCGAGTTCGCCGGTCATGAGTGCAACGTCGGCGTCGAACTTCTCGGCTTCCCCTTCGGCCGTCGGATCGGCGGCGTCCTTGATGATGTCGAGCGGCGTCACGCGCTTGATCACGAACGCATCGGTCAGCACGAACGAGATGCGATCGTTCCACGTCATCGCCAGCTTGGTGCAGCGCTTGCCGGCTTCGATGTGCTGACGCACGTCTGCGCCATCGAGCGGGTGACGCACGTAGCGCACGGCCGCCTTTTCGTCGGTGTTCGAGCGCAGTTCCACGTCCTGATCGACGGTGAAACCGCCGGGCGCGTCGTTACCGGCGAGCCACGACGTCATCACAGCCACCGGGGCGTCGTTGAGTTCCAGGTTCTCGAGCGTGATGTCGAGCGTCTTGAGGAGCAGGCTGCGCACTTCGTCGGCCTTGGCGGGCGACGCGGCATCGATCACCAGCCAGCGATTGGCCGGATCAATCCACACACGCGTGTCACGGCGAATGCCGAACGCGCGCGGCAGCAACTCGTCGGTCACTTGCTCCTTGAGTTCCTTCATCTGCTTGCGGCCCGGCTTGAAGCCTTGCTGCTCTTCAAGCTCGACCGCCTTGGCGCGCGTGACCTGATTCACGACGGTCGACGGCAGCAGCTTCTTCTCGGCGCGATAGGCCAGCAGGAACTGACGATTGATGCTGTGCACGAGTTCGCCGCCATCACGCGGCGGCGCCCAGCCTTGCACTTGCATCTCGAGGCTGCCGCCCTCGCGGAAGGCGTGCTTCTCGAGCGACTCTTCCATTTGCGCGACGCTCATGGACCAACCGGCAGGAATTCGGTGCAACTGAAGATTCTTGAACCACATCGGGCATCACCGCAAAAAGCAAAACCGCGATTTTACCAGTGCCGCGAGGTCCAGCGAAGTTCGATCTTGAGAATCGTGTCAGAGGAAGCGATCGAGGATCTTGCGACTGGGCTTGTCGAGCTTGCCCGTGTCGCGAATCAGGAAGTGAATGCCGTGGCTGTCGGTGATGAGTAGCGTCTGGCCACCCAGGCGCCGGATGTCCTCTTCGCCGCGCAAAATGAACGCCGCCTCGCCCCGGTTTGTCTGGACGGTCCAGGTGCTGGGTGTGGCGAACGTCGACACGCCCACGATGCGCTGCACCTCGGGCATGAATTCGCGTGCGGCAAGCTCTTCGTTCAACAGAGTGCGCATGGCCGTGGGCAGCACGGCGAGCGAATCGAGCCAGACCAGTTCGCGCCCTTCCGTGCTCACGAGCGCGAGGCCGTCGTCCGGTGCGGCAATCGGGAAGGCTCGCACGGGCACCACACCTTCATGGGCGATGCCTTGCGCATCCGTCAGCACCAGACGTCCGAAGGCGTTGCGCGACAAAGTGAAATCGATCTGCATGAGTGTCTTCGCGAACGTTCAGTTGACGGAAAGCGGCTGGGCCGGTGCAGCGGTCACGGCAGCGACGGCGGCGGCCGCTTCGGCCGACTCGACGACCGCATCGATATCCGTATCGACGTTGCGCTGCTGGGCCTGGTAGAGCTTGTAGTACGCGCCTTCGCGGGCGATCAGTTCGTCGTGATTGCCCACCTCGACGATCTTGCCGCGATCGAGCACCACAAGCCGGTCGGCCTTGCGCAGCGTCGACAAGCGGTGTGCGATGGCGATCGTCGTACGGCCCTTGACGAGGTTGTCGAGCGCCTTCTGAATTTCCTTCTCCGTTGCCGTGTCGACCGAGGACGTTGCCTCATCGAGAATCAGGATGCGCGGGTCGATCAGCAGCGCACGCGCAATCGAGATGCGTTGACGCTCCCCCCCCGAGAGCGCCTGTCCGCGCTCGCCGACGAGCGAGTCGTAGCCATGCGGCAAACGCAGGATGAACTCATGCGCGTGTGCCGCGCGGGCAGCCGCCACGATCTCGGCGCGGGTGGCTTCCGGCTTGCCGTAGGCGATGTTGTCCGCAATCGTGCCGAAGAACAGGAACGGCTCCTGCAATACCAGTCCCACGTTACGTCGGAAGTCGGAGACCCGTAGCGCGCGAATGTCCACGCCGTCGATCTGGATCGAGCCTTCCGCCACGTCGTAGAAACGGCAGATCAGGTTGACCAGCGTGCTCTTGCCCGACCCGCTATGCCCCACCAGACCGATCATCTCGCCCGGTGCGATGCGCAGATCCATACCGCGAATCACCGAACGGTTGCCGTAGCGGAATCCGATGTCGCGCAGATCGATGGCGCCCTTCACTTCCTTCAGATGCACCGGGTTGACCGGCTCGGGCACGTTCGAGACGTGATCGAGCACGTCGAAGATGCGCTTCGCGCCGGCGGCAGCCTTCTGCGTGACCGACACGATGCGGCTCATCGAATCGAGACGCGTGTAGAAGCGGCTGATGTAAGTCAGGAAGGCGGCGAGCACGCCGACCGTGATCTCGTGCTTGGAAATCTGCCAGATGCCGAAGATCCAGACCACAAGCAGGCCGACTTCCGTCAGGAACGTTACAGTCGGCGAGAACAGCGACCACACCTTGTTCACGCGGTCGTTGACCACGAGGTTGTGGCGGTTGGCTTCCTTGAAACGCGCGACTTCGCGGTTCTCCTGTGCAAACGCCTTCACCACGCGAATGCCCGGAATCGTGTCGGCAAGAACGTTGGTGATTTCCGCCCAGATCCGGTCGACCTTCTCGAAGCCGTGACGCAGCCGGTCACGCACCAAATGAATCAGCCAGGCAATGAACGGCAGCGGCACGAGCGTGACCACGGCCAGCCATGGGTTGATCGATACGAGGATGACCGCCGTCATGATGATCATCAACACGTCGGTGGCGAAGTCGAGCAAGTGCAACGACAGGAACACGCAGATACGGTCGCTCTCCGAGCCGATGCGCGCCATCAGGTCGCCCGTACGTTTGCCACCAAAGTATTCCAGCGAGAGCCGCAGCAGATGCGAGTACGTGGCGGTGCGCAGATCGGCGCCGATGCGCTCCGACACTTTGGCGAGCAGATACGTCCGCGCCCAGCCCAGCACCCACGCCACAACGCCTGCGCCCAGCAGGCCCGACAGATACATTCCCACCAGGTGGTAATCGATGGGCTGACCGTTCTGAAACGGGATCAGCACGTTGTCCATGAGCGGCATCGTCAGATACGGCGGGATCAACGTGGCGCCCGTGGCGCACAGCGTGAGCAGGAAGCCGGCCAGCAACTGGTAACGATACGGACGCGCGAAACGCCAGAGGCGCAGCAATGCCCATGTCGACGGTGGGGCTTCCACCTCCGGGTTGCACTGCGGGCACTCTTCCGCACCCGGCGGCAGTTCGGCCTGACAGATCGGGCACGTGCCCACTTCGTCCGGCTCGTGATTGACGGCATGCCCGGCCACGAGCGCCTCGCGCTGGCGCACGACGGCATCCATCAGCGTCAACGCCGCCGGGTTGTGGCCCAGCGTGTAGCGCCAGTTGGCAAGCTTCTCGCGGGCGTCGCACAACTCCAGCGAGCCAACGCCCGCGTGGTCGGTGTGCGTCAGCGACAGGTCGGCACGATAAGGCCACGATTGCCAGGCGGTGGTAGCGGCGGTAGCGGCAGCAGCGGTGGCATCAACGCCCCCGCCCTCTCGCGTTTCGCGGCGCGCCTCACGCGCCAGCAACCGGCGCTCGGTGGCCACGACCACGCCACGAGCGAAGTGCAGTTGGGCATCGAGGTCGATCGTCAGCCAGGCCAGTACGGTCTCGCCGTCGGCCAGTTGCGAGGCAAGCTCCGGGTACCAGAACTCGGCAGCGGCATTGCGGGCGGAAACGGAAAACGCAGAAGTCGCGGCACCAGAGGCACCGGCGCCCCCGGAAGGGTGGCTCTCGGCGGGCGTTGTCGGGGTGGCGGCGGAAGATGCCGCAGGAGCGGAGGTGTCGGTCATTGCTGCGGCAGACGTGTCCTCAAGGGGCGGACATCGAGGCAAACGAGGAAATATCGAGGCGGACTTTCCCTGTCAGTCCGCGAAATTGCCGCAAGTATAACCACAGCGACGCCTTTTGCGGCGCGGAGTTCCCCGATGACACGGTGCAGCATGGAAATATTGTTGCGACGGTCAACCGTTTACGGATTTTTACGTTAAGTAACCAGTTAACTGTAAGAGTGCGACCGGCTGCGCCGCCTGAATTCGGGCCTCGCCGGCTTCTCCGAACCCAGCCTTGACGCGTGAATTAGCCTTAGATGAAAAAGAAAGACATTGAGATTTTCGATGTCCTGTCGCTGCGCGGCCCGAATATGTGGACATATCGGCCGGTGCTTGAGGCATGGGTCGATATCGGCGAACTCGAGGAGTTCCCGTCCAACAAGATCCCGGGGTTCCCCGAGCGGCTGTCCGAGTGGCTGCCCTCCCTCATCGAGCACCGCTGCAGCATTGGCGAGCGCGGTGGCTTCCTCCAGCGCCTGCGTGAAGGCACGTGGCCCGGCCATATTCTCGAGCACGTCACGCTCGAGTTGCAAAACCTCGCCGGCATGCCCGGTGGTTTTGGCAAGGCGCGTGAAACCCCGATCAGCGGCGTCTACAAGGTGATCGTGCGTGCCTGGCACGAAGACGTGACCCGCGCGGCCCTGTTTTCCGCCCGCGATCTGGTCATGGCGGCGATCGAAAACCGCCCCTACGACGTAGAAGCGGCCGTGGAGAACCTGCGCGGTCTGGTCGACAAACATTGTCTCGGCCCGAGCACGGCGTGCATCGTCGACGCCGCCGACGACCGCGACATCCCCCACCTTCGCCTGTCCGACGGCAATCTGGTGCAACTGGGCTACGGCGCAGCCGCTCGCCGCATCTGGACTGCCGAGACCGACCGCACCCCCGCCATCGCCGAGAGCATCTCGCGCGACAAGGACCTGACCAAGCAATTGCTCGAGTCGTGCGGCGTGCCCGTGCCGGAAGGCCGTCTGGTCGAGAGCGCGGATGACGCATGGGAAGCCGCGGAAGATATCGGCCTGCC
>JARLJF010000106.1 GCA_031291335.1 Pandoraea sp.
CACGAGTATCCGGGGAGGCGAGTCGGCGGGCGATGGCCGCGCCGATGCCGGACGCGGCGCCGGTCACGACGATGGTGCGTCCGGCACGGTGATGAGACTGGCCGGACGAAGAAGCGAGGGTGGTCACGATGAGCCCGGGTCTAGCAAAAGGTGCTCGTGATTATGCCAAAGCCCTTGTGCGCCGGGACAGGCGCGTCAATATTATTTATGAAGTGAATCAACTGGCGTGAAGGTGCCCTTTCCCGCTATCCCTCATCCCCTAGGCAGCGCCCACCACTCGTGAGGGCGCCACGTCGTTCGTCGCGCGCAACGTCATGGTGTGTTGATGGAAGCTTCCAAGCGTTTCGCGATGCGCGACGCTGATCATGGCCGTGCCCGGCAGACGCGTGTGCAGTGCTTCATATACGGCCTCTTCGGTTTCCACGTCGAGCGCGCTGGTCGCCTCATCCAGGAACAGGTAATCGGGCTTTTGCAGCAGGGCGCGCGCGGCGGCGAGCCGTTGTTGTTCACCGCCCGAGAGCCGCCGTGCCCAGTGCGCGACCGTCTGAAGCTCATCCGTGTATTGGCCGAGATTGACGGCGGTGAGCGCCTCGCGGCATTCGTCGTCGCTGAAGGTGTCGGGCGGCGAAGGAAACGCCAGCGCGGCCTTCAGCGTGTCGATCGGGAGATAGCTCTGCTGCGAGAGGAACAGCACGCGGGCATTGGCGGGGACTTCGATGCGCCCGCTGCCGAAGGGCCACAGACCGGCAAGCGCGCGCAACATGGTGCTCTTGCCGCAGCCTGAACGCCCGCGAATGAGCCAGCGTGAGCCGGGCGTGAACGCGAACGACCCGGCCACCGAGAGCGGTGCCCCATTGGGCAGGGCAAGATGCAGGTCGGTGGCCGCATAGGCGGGAGACGCCGAGCTGTTTGCCGTCACGACGGAGATGGCGCCGGCCTGCGGCACTTGCGGCGGTTCGTCGATCACGCGCGTGAATTCACGCAGACGATTGATCGTCGCCTTCCAGTCTGCCAACGTCGAGAAGCTGTTCACGAACCATGAGAAACCGTCGCTCACCTGTCCGAACGCGTCGATGATTCGCATGAGGACACCGAGCGTAAACGCGCCTGCGAAGTAACGCGGCGCAGCCGCCATGATCGGGAAGACGATGGCGATCTGCGCGTAAACCGAGTTCGCGAAGATCAGGCGCTTCGTCACGACCATGATCTGCCACCAGTTGTCGCGCACGGCGCCGAACGCCGACTTCAGGCGCGATAGCTCGGCGCCTTCGCCGCGATAGAGCGCAACCTGCTCGGCAGATTCGCGCAGACGCACCAGCAGAAAACGGAAGTCCGCTTCCACCTGTTGCTGCCGATAGCTCAGTCCGACAAGCGGGCGGCCGACCTTGAAGATGAAGTACGAGCCCACGACCGCGTACAGCGCGGCAACCCAGACCATGTAGCCGGGAATCGTGATGTTCATGCCGCCCAGCACGAACGACACCGCGCCTGAGATCGTCCAGAGAATCGTGATGAAGGAGAACAGCGAGACGAGCGTCGTCAGCAAATCGAGCGACAGCGCCAGCGACGAGCTGACCAGTGTGCGGATGTCTTCCGAAATACGTTGGTCGGGGTTGTCCGCGAGATGATCGCGCTCGATGCGGTAATACGCCTGATGGGTGAACCACTTAGAGAGATTCGTGTTCGTCACCCACTGGCGCCACCGGATTTCGAGCATCTGGCGGAAGTACGTGCGGAAGGTGGCGATGATGATGAAGCTGAAAGCGAGCACCGCAAATTCGGCAAGCGATGACTTGAAGACGGGCCAGTTGCGCTTGTCGAGGGCGTCGTAGAAGCTGGCGTTCCACGCATTCAGGCGTACGTTGATGAACACCACCGCCAGATTGAGCGCCACGACGAGGACGAGTAGCCGGCGCCCCTCCCAACGCTTCTCCGATACCCAGTAGGGTCGGATCAACTGCCAGGCCGTGGGGTGCCTCGGCGGTTTGGGTGCGGGCGTGGCGACGGGGTCGCCGGCCGGCGGCACCTCGGGAGGTTGGGGAGACTTCGGCGTGTGGACCATGATCGTCTGGCGGCACTGCCGCAGTGGTGCAACGTGTTATGGGGGACGACGGCTCATTTGACCTCAGTTCCGGATGCTGCGTTGCACGAATTCCGGCCTGAAACTCGCGTCACGTTGAATTTCTGTTTACGTGCTGTTACAAGGCCCGGGGGATTCGTCAAAAAACGAGACGCAACGGGCGTGCAACCGGCCGGGAAGCCAGCTTGCACGGGCGTCGGCATCTATGTTGTAATGGCTGCGGGCGAAACAGGGGTGCTCCGTGTCGGACGCGGGTGTTGACCATGCGTAACGATGTCGCGGGGCTGAGAGAGACCCTTTGCACCCGACCCGGGTAATACCGGCGTGGGAAGTTTCCGACTCCTCCAATGGGGTAAGGTGTCCAACACCGTTTCGTCCTTTTGCTTTCATGAGGAAAGGACCCCATGCGTTGCCTTCCACAAATTCCTTCGTATTGCCCTGAGTGCCTGCGCGCCGTGACGGCTTGCGCGGCGGTGCGTGTATGAGCGCTTCCCCGTCGCCGTCGTACTCCACCTCTCGTCCTGATGTCGCCGTTCTCGGTGGCGGCCTGTCCGGTCGCCTTCTCGCTTGGCAACTGATTCGCGCCGGCGCGCGTGTCGCGCTGTATGAGCGCGGCGACGCCGATGGTTCGTCGGCCGCCGGTTGGGTCGCGGCCGCCATGCTCGCGCCGCTGGCCGAAGCCGCTGTGGCCGAACCTAGCATCGTCGAGATGGGCGCGGTTGGCCTCGAGCGCTGGCCGTCACTGATCGACGGGCTGCCCGAGCATGTGTTCTTCCAACGCAATGGCACGCTGGTCGTGTGGCACCAGCCCGACCGTGCCGAAGCCGTGATGTTCGACCGCCGCATGCGCGCGAATGCCCCGCCGGAATTGCTGCGAGGCGGCGTCGAGCGGGTGACGGGCGCGCAATTGAGCGACATCGAACCGGCGCTCGCCGGGCGTTTTCAGGAAGGCTGGTTGCTGCCGAATGAAGGCCAGCTCGATAACCGTCAACTGCTGCGCGCGCTCGCGGCAGGGCTCGCGAAAGCGGGGGCAGACCTGCATTGGCACACTGAGATCGCAGAGGGGGCTTATCCCGACGCCGGTCTCGTGATCGACTGTCGCGGGCTGGGTGCCCGTGGTGCGCTCACGCGACTGCGCGGTGTGCGTGGCGAAGTGGTGCGCATTCACGCGCCGGGAATCGGATTGCGTCGGCCGGTGCGATTGCTGCATCCGCGCTATCCGATCTACATCGCGCCCAAGGAAAACGATCTTTATGTAATCGGCGCGACCGAACTCGAGTCGGAAGATATGTCGCCGATGACCGTGCGCTCGGCGCTCGAACTGCTCTCGGCGGCGCATTCGCTGAACCCGGCGTTCGGCGAGGCGCGCATTGTCGAGTTGAACGTCAACTGCCGCCCGGCGTTGCCGGATCATCTGCCGCGTGTGCAGTGGGACGGTGAGCGGGTGATGCGTGTGAACGGCTTGTACCGGCACGGCTATCTGCTGGCGCCGGCGGTCACGGGAGAGGCTTGCGCGCTGGCGCAGGCATTGATGCAATCGACGGGCGCGCAAACGGGAGTCGGGCACGCGTTCGACTGGGAGACGTGGCGAGCGAACCGGCCGTGGCCGGACCTGTTCCGTCAGGCATGAGAGGGAGCTGTACGCGATGGACATCCATATCAATCAACAGACATTGAGCGTGGCCGAGACGGCGACGCTCGCCGAGGCGCTTGCTGCCTACGGCGCCAAGCCGCCGTTTGCGGCGGCGATCAACGGGCAGTTCGTGCCCAAGACGCAATATGCCGCGCGCACGCTCGTGCAGGGCGACAAGATCGATGTCGTGCAACCGGTGGCCGGAGGCTGAAATGAACGCATTCACCGAATCGGCCAACGTGGCCGCAGGCAGCGCGCGTGACGCGCTTACGCTGTACGACACCCGCTTTGGCAGCCGCTTTCTGCTCGGCACGGCGCGCTATCCGTCGTTGCAAGCGCTGAACGATTCCATCGACGCTGCGCGTCCGGGCATGGTGACGGTGGCGCTGCGCCGTCAACTATCGGGCACCGGCGGGCAGGCCTCGGAAGGGCATTTCTGGGAAACGTTGCGCCGCCTCGCGGTGCCGGTGCTGCCCAACACGGCGGGCTGCCATTCGGTGCAGGAAGCGCTGACGACGGCGCAAATGGCGCGCGAAGTCTTCGAGACCGACTGGATCAAACTCGAACTCATCGGTGACGACTACACGCTTCAGCCCGATCCGTTCGGTCTGGTGACGGCGGCCGAACAACTGATTCGGGACGGCTTCAAGGTGCTGCCGTATTGCACGGAAGATCTGGTGCTGTGTCGCCGTCTGCTCGACGTTGGCTGTCAGGCGCTGATGCCGTGGGGCGCGCCGATCGGCACCGGCAAGGGGGTCATCAATCCGTACGGTTTGCGGCTGCTGCGCGATCGTCTGCCGGACACCCCGCTGATTGTCGATGCGGGTCTTGGTCTGCCGTCGCACGCGTGTCAGGTGATGGAGTGGGGCTACGACGGCGTGCTGCTCAACACGGCGGTGGCGCTTGCCGCACAGCCCGTGGAGATGGCCGGTGCGTTTGCCGCCGCTATCAAGGCCGGTCGCGCCGCGTGGCTCGCCGGGCCGATGGCCGAACGCGAGAGCGCCGAAGCCAGCACGCCGGTGGTCGGTGTACCGTTCTGGCATCAGACGGGCGCCTGAATTTCGTTCGACGCTCATCTGGATTTCGCCACAACCCCGCAGCACCGGATTCACAAGGAATTTTCATGACGACGCATACCGGCGCCGCCACGCTGTCGCACGTGCAATGCTTGCCCGCCGATGCACCTCTCGCCATGGCATGGCAACAGGCCGCGGCCGGCATTCGCGCACGACTTGCGCCGTGGCCCGAGGACAAGACGGCGCCGCATTGGCGTGTGCATGCGCACACGCCTGCCAGCGCCAGCAAGGGCGACGTGGTCTGGTGGCCGCTCGCACCGCAAGGTGCGCCGGGCACGGCGGCATCGGTGCAGATCGACGTGTGGCGCGCGGCGGGGGCCGTCGTGCTCTGTTCGCATGCGCAGGCGCAGGGGCAGGTGGAAGACACCCTGTACTCGGGCGGCGCCATCTATCGCGTGTCGGGTGTGGACGATCCCGCCTTTTTTCCCGCATTCGCCGCGTTTCTCGATTGCGGATTCCTGCCGCAAGACGCGCTCGTTCTGGCACGCGCATGGCGTACCGATGGTAGCCACGCCCGCGCGGAAGATGCTGAAACGCTGGGCGCATGGCCGACCGTGCTTGAGACATTCCCTGTCGTGCTCGGGCAGGTGTCGTCGCCCGGGCGCTTCCCTGCGTGCCCGTCGCGCCTCGGTCTGTATCCGGTGTTGCCCAGTGCGGACTGGTGCGAGCGCATGGCTGATCTTCAGGTCAGTACGGTGCAGTTGCGCATCAAGGATCCGGCGCACCCCGCGTTGCGCTCGGAGATCGAGAGGACGGTGGCCGCCGGCCGGCGCGTGACGCACGACAGCGCATGGTTCATCAATGACCACTGGCGCGAGGCGGCGCAGGCGAACGCGTACGGCGTGCATCTCGGCCAGGAAGACATGGCGGCGCTCTCGGCCAGCGAGGTGGCGACGCTGTTTGCGAGTGGCATGCGGCTGGGCATCAGCACGCATGGTTATTACGAGATTCTCGCGGCGCATCACTTCCGGCCGAGCTATCTGGCCGTCGGCGCCGTGTTCCCGACGACGACCAAGGTGATCGCGACCGCACCACAGGGGCTGGCGAAACTGGCGCGGTATGTGAAGCTGATTGCTCCGCATTACCCGCTCGTCGCGATTGGCGGCATCGACGCGGGCAATCTCGCGCAGGTGCTCGATACCGGTGTGGGATGCACGGCGATCGTGCGCGCCGTGACGGAAGCCACCGATGTGGCCGCGGCGGTGGAAGGGATGCAGCAGGCGTTTGCGCGGCGCGCGTAAAACGCGATGCGGCGCGGGGCGGCGTGATGTAGCGTGATGTGGCGTGGCGTGATGCGATGTGACGTCTTGCGGTCCGCCGCTTACAGATCGCGTGTCATGAACACGGCGCCGTCGCCGTAGCCGGCCAGCTTCGCAGTCATCAGCGGCGAGAGGTCTGTCGTCACGGCATAACCGAAGCGCGCCCAGAACCCCTGAGATTGTTGCACCGCGACAAGCGCCGACACGCGCAACCCCAGTGACTGGGCCGAAGCCAGGGCTGCCGCATAGAGTCGACTGGCGACACCCGCGCCGCGTGTACGAGGGGCGAGTGCCATGTCATGCACATACCAACAGTCGGGCGTATCGGGCAGCGTGTCGAGGACGGTGTCCAGCGGTGGTGGAGCGGCGATGCGCCAGGGGTGCGTGAACAGATAGCCGGCCACCGGGGCATCTGCCGCGTCGGCGTCGGTGTCCACCGCGACCCAGCAAGTCGATGGCGACAGCGTGAGCCGCGAGGCCAGCGTGGCTTCCGACTCATGCATCAGATCGTGATAGGCCTGTGCCTGTACCGCCAAGACCTGGGAAAGATCGCCAGGTTGCATCGGACGAATCCGAAAATTCGGGGTATCCGCAGGCTGCGTCGGAAGGGAGCGGAAGGGCGATGGCATGGCGGGGGGCATCGGGGTCAATGATTTATTGCGTGAAACGTCGTATTGTAGCAACGGCGCAACACCTGCGTTGGCTTGGGGTTCGGTAAGTCCTTGCCGTCGTTACGTTTTTTGCTCGCTGCGATGGTTGGAACCCGACGAGGTGAATACGCCCGCGCCCTGTAGAATGCCGCGGGGCTGCGCCGATCCTCGCTTTCGCCCGTCCCCCTTGGGCGGCATCAATCGGCATTCCCCCCTATAATTGGCGTTTTGCGCCGCACTATAAGACCCGAAACGTGCCTACCCCGAATCCGGAAAATTTGCTCGAGTTGCGCGACGTTAGCTTTGGTTACGGCGAACGTCTGGTGCTTTCCGGGTTGAATATGCGGTTTCCCCGCGGCAAGGTCATTGCCGTGATGGGGGGCTCGGGCTGCGGCAAGACGACGGTGCTGCGCCTGATCGGCGGGCTCGTACATGCCAGCCGTGGCAAGGTCGATTTCGACGGCACCGACGTGGCCTCGCTCGACCGGGATGGTTGGTATCGGTTGCGTCGCCGCATGGGCATGCTGTTCCAGTTCGGCGCGCTCTTCACCGACATGACGGTATTCGACAACGTGGCTTTCCCGTTGCGCGAACATACCCGGCTCGATGAAGATCTGATTCGCGATCTCGTGCTGATGAAGCTCAACGCGGTCGGCCTGCGTGGCGCTCGCGACATGAAGCCGGCCGAGATCTCGGGCGGTATGGCGCGCCGCGTGGCGCTCGCACGAACGATCGCGCTGGACCCGGACCTCGTCATGTACGACGAACCCTTCACCGGTCTGGACCCGATCTCGATGGGCATCACGGCGAATCTGATTCGCAAGCTCAACGACGCGCTGGGCGCCACGTCCATTATTGTTTCGCACGATGTGTCGGAGACGTTTGCCATCGCCGATTACATCTATTTCATTAGAGAAGGCCGTATTGCTGCCGAAGGGGAGCCCGACGCGCTGCGTGCCTCGAGCGACCCGACGGTGCGTCAGTTCATCGACGCGCAGCCGGACGGCCCTGTGAAGTTTCAGTATCCCGCGCCGCCGCTCGCGGAAGATTTTGGTATCGGAGCGCGTGCATGATCACCGCCATCGGCAGTTTTGTTCGCGGCCACGTCGGGCGTGTCGGCTACGCCACACGCCTGTTCCTGCGCATGCTCTCGTCGAGCGGTGCGCTGCTGCGCCGGCCGCGTCTGGTGACCGACCAGATTCATTTCGTCGGCAATTATTCGTTCGTCATCATTGCCGTCTCGGGGCTGTTTGTCGGCTTCGTGCTGGGCCTGCAAGGCTATTACACGCTCAACAAGTACGGTTCGGAGCAGGCGCTGGGCTTGCTCGTCGCGTTGTCGCTGGTGCGTGAGCTGGGTCCGGTGGTGACGGCGTTGCTGTTCGCGGGACGTGCCGGCACGTCGCTCACGGCCGAAATCGGACTGATGAAGGCGGGCGAACAACTGACCGCCATGGAGATGATGGCGATCGATCCGATTGCACGTGTGGTCGCTCCGCGTTTCTGGGCGGGCGTGATCGCCATGCCGATTCTTGCGGCGATCTTCTCGGCCGTGGGCATTTTCGGCGGCTATCTGGTCGGCGTGCAGTTGATCGGCGTGGACACCGGCGCGTTCTGGTCGCAGATGCAAGGCGGCGTGGACGTGTGGGCAGACGTCGCCAATGGCGTCATCAAGAGCATCGTGTTCGGCATTGCCGTCACATTTATCGCGCTGTATCAGGGGTTCGAGGCGCATCCGACACCGGAGGGCGTGTCGCGTGCGACTACGCGCACGGTGGTGCAGGCGTCGCTGGCCGTGCTCGGCCTCGACTTCCTGCTCACGGCCCTCATGTTCAGCTAACGGGCCGACGAGCCTGCCAAGACATAGACAGTTTGCGCACACTGACACAATGAAAAAACACCCCCTCGACTTCTGGGTTGGCCTATTCGTGGTTCTCGGCTTTGCAGCGCTGCTGTTCCTCGCGCTCAAGGCCGGCAACATGAGTTCGCTGTCGTTCTCGAATACGTATCCGGTGACGGTGCGCTTCGACAACATTGGCGGCCTCAAGCCGCGCGCCGCCGTCAAGAGCGCGGGCGTGGTGGTTGGCCGTGTGGCGTCGATCAAGTTCGACGACAAGCGCTATCTGGCTGAAGTCACGCTCAATCTCGACTCGCAGTATCAGTTCCCGAAGGACTCGTCGGCGAAGATTCTGACGTCGGGTTTGCTCGGCGAGCAGTACATCGGACTGGAACCAGGGGGTGACGATCAGATGCTGAAGGGCGGTGATACGATCACGCTCACGCAGTCCGCCATCGTGTTGGAAAACTTGATAGGCCAGTTCCTTTACAACAAGGCGGCGGATGCGGGTGGCGCCCCGGCGAGCGGTGCATCGGCAGCGCCTGCTGCTGCGCCGGCGCAAGGGGCAGCAACGGTAACTCAAGGAAAATAAAAGAAATGACCAGCTTCCGTACTTCGGCAGTGCTGGCCGCCGGCGCGATGGCGCTGGCAGGTTGCGCCACTGTCACTAACCCGAATCCCGCTGACCCCATCGAAGGTTTCAACCGTTCGATGTACACGTTCAATGACACGCTCGACAAGGCTGTCCTGGTGCCGGTGGCCAAGGGCTACCGCTTCGCGGTGCCGGAGCCGGCGCGCGACATGGTCACGAACTTCTTCTCGAACGTGGGCGATGTGTACAACTTCGCCAACAACCTGTTGCAGTTGCAGATCACGGCGGCCGCGCAGGATCTGATGCGCCTGACGATCAACACGTTCTTCGGCGTGGGTGGTCTGTTCGACTTCGCCACCCCGGCCGGATTGCCCAAGCACAGCCAGGATTTCGGTGTGACGCTCGGCAAGTGGGGCTTGCCGGATGGTCCGTATCTCGTGCTGCCGCTGCTTGGGCCGAGCACGGTGCGTGACACCGTCGGCATGGCTGGCAACATGTTCATCGACCCGACGTCGTACATCAAGCCGGATTGGGTCAGCTACACAATCTATGGCGTTCGTCTGGTGAACACGCGGGCCAACCTGCTCGACGCATCGAACCTGCTCGAAGCCGCGGCGCTCGACCCGTACTCGTTCACGCGAGACGCCTATCTGGCACGACGCAAGTACCTGATCAACGGTGGAGCAACGGGTTCCTCTGCGCTGCCGAACTATGAAGAGGAAGAGGGCGCTGCGGGTGCCGCTGGGGCCGCTGCTGGCGGTACGAGCGGTCAGCCGATGCCGGCAACCCCTGCCTCGGGCGCGAGTGCACCGGCCCCGGGCCGACAAGCGGAACCGGATGCGCCGCAAGGCTCGCCGGTCCCGGGCACGATGGTGCCGGGCGGCCTGCCGTTCCGTCGCTGATCGACACGGATCGCGCACGGTACGACACCGATTCGCAACAAATATGACAACGCGCCCCGCTAGCCGGGGCGCCGTCGGCAGGCCCTTCGGGCAACAGTTTGTTACACGACACTGCCGTCATTCCGAGAACTCAAGACGCGACGCGGGTATCCAAACCCGCAACACCCGTCACTCGAAAGAGGAAGTCCACGATGAAGAAGTTCTGGCTCATTCCTGTCATGGCGTTCATGACTTACACCGCTGCGGGTTCTGCCATGGCGCAGGCCCTGGCTCCGGATGCACTGGTCAAACAGACCGTGTCCGACGTGATGGCCGCCGCCAAGAGCGATCCGAACATCCAGAAGGGCGATCTGAACAGCATCACCAAGCTGATCGAAACGAAGATCATGCCGCACTCGGATTTCACGAAGACCACGCAATTGACTACCGGCCGTGCCTGGGCAACCGCCACGCCGCAGCAACGCGAACAACTCACGAACGAGTTCAAAAAGTTGCTCCTGTACACGTACGCTGGCGCCATCGCGCAGATTCGTGATCAGCAGGTCGAATACAAGCCGTTCCGCGCGCAGCCGGGTGACACCGATGTCGCGGTCAACACCAGCGTGCTCAACAATGGCCAGCCGCTCGAACTCGACTACCGTTTGTACAAGACGGCCAGCGGCGAGTGGAAGCTGTATGACCTGAACGTGCTGGGCGTGTGGCTCGTTCAGAACTATCGCGGCCAGTTCGCCGAGCAGATCAACAAGAACGGTATCGAAGGGCTGATCCAGTTCCTGAAGGCGCGCAACCAGCAACTCTCGGGCGGCAAGTAAGCGCATGCTCGCGTTGCAGACCGACCTCACTCACGACACCGCTGGCGACGTCCTCGCACAGGCCATCGATCGCATCGACGCGGGCGAGACCCAGATCGACTGCGCCGGGCTGAAGCATTTCGACTCGTCGGCGCTCGCCGTGTTGCTGGCCCTGCGCCGCCACGCGGTTCGCCGTGGTGCGACGTTGGCGTTCACTAACTTGCCGACGGGGTTGGCCAGCCTTGCGCTGGTGTACGGTGTTGACCATCTGCTCTCGAGCTGATTCGTCTGGCCGGACTGCCGCCCCGAATGAAAGCGCCGTCTCACCACGGCGCTTTTTTTATGGACAATGCGGTGTCGTGGGCCGGAAGCCTCGCCTGACGTCTTGACGGCGGGTTACAGGCGTTACCGCCTTGTCAGGCCGGAGGTAAGCACGGCCAGTACCGGCTTCCTTTATAATCAGGGGTTTTCTGCCAACTTTTGGGCAGTTATCCCCATCCGGGCACCGTTGCCGCCGATATGGCTGCTGCCGCGATCCCAGCGGTCTGCACACATGGTCGGCCGTGGCCGGAGAACAAAATGGCGTACCCGCCAAGACGGGTGCGCGCAGTCCATGGCCGCCATCGAAATCCGTAACGTCAAAAAACGCTATCAGGCGTTGCAGGCGCTCAAGGGCGTCAGCTTCTCGATCGAAGAAGGTGAATTCTTCGGTCTGCTCGGCCCCAACGGCGCCGGCAAGACTACGCTGATCAGCATTCTCGCGGGCCTCGCGCGCGCAGATGCCGGCAACATCAGCGTACTCGGCCACGACGTGGTGCGAGACTACCGCAATGCCCGCCGCAACCTCGGCGTGGTGCCGCAGGAACTCGTCTTCGATCCGTTCTTCTCCGTGCGTGAAACGCTGCGTATCCAGTCCGGCTACTTCGGGCTGAGGCGCAACGACGACTGGATCGACGAAGTGATGGCGAACCTCGACCTGACCGACAAGGCCGACGCCAACATGCGCCAGCTCTCCGGCGGCATGAAGCGTCGCGTGCTGGTCGCGCAGGCGCTCGTGCACCGTCCGCCGGTGATCGTGCTCGACGAGCCGACCGCCGGGGTCGACGTAGAGTTGCGCCAGACGCTGTGGAAATTCATCTCGCGTCTGAACCGCGAAGGCCACACCATCGTGCTGACCACGCACTATCTCGAAGAAGCGGAAACGTTGTGCGACCGCATCGCCATGCTCAAGCGCGGCGAAGTCGTGGCGCTCGAACGCACCGCCTCGCTGCTCCAGCGCTTCGCGGGCACGCGTCTCGTGTTGCGTTTCAAGCAAGGCACGCTGCCCGAGGCACTGCGTCCGCTGCTGGTCGACGCTCAGGACACGGGCGGGCGTCAGTTCGCGCTGCGTCTGGCGGGGTGCGACGAAGTGGAATCGATTCTCGCCACCTGCCGGGCGGCGGGCGGCATCGTTGAGGACATCGACATTCAGAAGGCCGATCTCGAGGACGTGTTCGTGCAGATCATGTCCGGCTCGCGCGCGCAGGAGGTGGCAGCATGATCGGCTTCCGCACGCTGTTCTACAAAGAAGTGCTGCGTTTCTGGAAGGTGAGCTTCCAGACCGTGGGTGCGCCGGTGCTGACCGCGCTGCTGTACCTGATGATCTTCGGCCACGTGCTCGAAGACCGCGTGAAGGTCTACGACCAGATCAGCTACACGTCCTTTCTCGTGCCGGGTCTGGTGATGATGAGCGTGTTGCAGAACGCGTTTGCCAACAGTTCGTCGTCGCTGATCCAGTCCAAGATCACGGGCAATCTCGTGTTCGTGCTGCTGCCGCCGCTCTCGCACTGGGAGATGTATGGCGCGTATGTGCTCGCTGCCGTCGTGCGCGGGCTGTCGGTGGGGCTGGGGGTTTTCGTGGTGACGGCTGCCTTCACGCATCTGTCGTTCGCGGCCCCGCTGTGGATCATCGGCTTCGCGTTTTTCGGCGCGGCGATTCTCGGAACGTTGGGATTGATCGCGGGCATCTGGGCCGAGAAGTTCGACCAGCTCGCCGCGTTCCAGAACTTTCTGATCATGCCGGCGACATTCCTCGCGGGCGTGTTTTACTCGATTCACTCGCTGCCGCCGCTGTGGCAGGCTGTCTCGCACTTCAACCCGTTCTTCTACATGATCGACGGGTTCCGCTACGGCTTCTTCGGCGTGTCCGACGTGGCCCCGCAGACCAGCCTTGCCGTCGTCGGTGCGACTTTCCTGATACTTGCATTCGTGGCGCTGACGCTGCTGCGCCGCGGCTACAAACTGCGTCACTGAACTTCTCTAGGATCGGCAATGCTGCCTACCCCCGAACAAATCAAACAGTACATCGAAGCCGGTCTGGCTTGCGAACACGTGGCCGTCGAAGGTGATGGCCAGCACTTCTTTGCGACCATCGTGAGCGCACAGTTCGAAGGCCGGCGCCTTATCGCGCGCCATCAACTCGTGTACGCCGCACTGGGTGATCGCATGAAGGCGGAAATTCATGCGCTGTCGATGAAGACCCTGACGCCCACGGAGTATCAGGCGCAATGAGGATTACGCAAGAGAGCGCTGGCGCCGCCGGCAACAGCGAGGCCGCCGCTGGCGAGCGCGTGGCCGCGGACCACCTCGAAATCGAAGGTGGCGAGCGGCTGACGGGAGAGATTACCGTCTCGGGTGCCAAGAACGCGGCCCTGCCCATTCTGTGTGCGAGTCTGCTGACGGCCGAGCCGCTGGTGCTCGGTAACGTTCCCGATCTGCACGACGTGCGCACCATGCTGACGCTGCTCGCGCGCATGGGGGTCAGGGTCGAGCGCAATGGCGAATCGGTGACGCTCGACGCGTCGCAGATCACCGAACCCGCGGCCCCGTATGACCTCGTGAAGACCATGCGAGCGTCGATTCTCGTGCTCGGTCCGCTGCTCGCCCGCTGCGGCGAAGCGCGTGTGTCGCTGCCGGGCGGATGTGCCATCGGGGCGCGTCCCGTCGATCAGCACATCAAGGGCCTGCAAAAGATGGGGGCCGAGATCACGCTGACGCACGGTGACATCGTCGCCAAGGCGGCCCGCCTGCGTGGCGAGACGCTCGTGACCGATATGATCACCGTTACGGGCACCGAAAATCTGCTCATGGCGGCAACGCTCGCCGATGGCGTTACCGTGCTGGCCAATGCCGCCCGTGAGCCGGAAGTGACGGATCTGGCCCACCTGCTGGTGAAGATGGGCGCGAAGATCGAAGGGATCGGCACGGATCGTCTGGTGGTGACCGGCGTGTCGCGCTTGCATGGTGCAACGCACGATGTCGTACCCGACCGGATCGAAGCCGGCACGTTCCTGTGCGCGGCCGTGGCGACGCGTGGCGACATCACGTTGCGTCGCGTGGCGCCGTCCACGCTCGACGCCGTGATCGAGAAGCTGCGTGAAACCGGCGCCCACGTGACGGCCGGTGCGGATTGGTTGCGCGTGACGATGGACCGGCGCGCGCGTGCAGTGAGTTTCCGAACGTCGGAATATCCGGCGTTCCCGACCGACATGCAAGCCCAGTTCATGGCGCTGAACTGCATCGCGGAAGGCGCGTCGCAGGTCGTCGAAACGATCTTCGAGAACCGCTTCATGCACGTGCAGGAATTGATGCGTCTGGGCGCGAATATCGGCATCGATGGCAACACGGCGCGAATTTCCGGCGTGGATCGCCTGTCGGGTGCGCACGTGATGGCAACCGATTTGCGCGCGTCCGCCAGCCTGATCGTCGCGGGTCTGACGGCCGATGGCCGCACGCTCGTCGACCGTATTCATCACCTCGATCGCGGCTATCATCGTATCGAGGCAAAGTTGTGCGCCGTGGGCGCGCGAATCCGGCGTGTGGAAGCGCGCCAGGGAGAGATTGCATGAGTTCCGCCAAGACGGCCCCGCCGCTCGCTCAACCGCTGACGCTGGCGTTATCCAAAGGGCGTATCTTTACGGAGACGCTGCCGCTGCTGGCGGCCGCCGGTATCGAAGTCACGGAAGACCCGGAGACCTCGCGCAAGCTGATTTTGCCGACGACGGACCCGAACCTGCGCGTCATCATCGTGCGCGCGACCGACGTGCCGACTTACGTGCAATATGGTGCCGCCGACTTCGGCGTGGCCGGCAAGGACGTGCTCATCGAGCACGGCGGTGGCGGACTGTACCAGCCGATCGATTTGAACATTGCGCGTTGCCGCATGTCTGTGGCTGTACCGAAGGGCTTCGATTATGCGAATGCCGTACGTCAGGGTGCGCGCCTGCGGGTCGCGACCAAGTACGTGCAGACCGCACGCGAGCACTTCGCGGCCAAGGGCGTGCACGTCGACCTGATCAAGCTGTACGGCTCGATGGAGCTGGGCCCGCTCGTGGGTCTGGCCGACGCGATCGTCGATCTGGTGAGCACCGGCGGTACGCTGCGGGCCAACAATCTGGTGGAAGTGGAAGAGATCATGGAAATCTCGTCCCGCCTAGTGATCAACCAGGCTGCGCTCAAGTTGAAACGCGAGTCGTTGCAGCCTATTCTGGATGCCTTCGAGCAGGCCTCCCGGCAAAAAGCATGAAACTCGATATTCGCAATCTCGATTCCTCCGCTGAAGGCTTCGCGAAACAGCTTCGCGATGTTCTGGCGTTCGAGGCGAGCGAAGACGCCGCCATCGACCGCGCGGCCGCCGAAATTCTCGCTGACGTGAAGACGCGTGGCGATGCGGCTGTTATCGAATACACCAACAAGTTCGACCGACTGAGCGCGCAAGGCATGACGGCGCTCGAGCTGCCAGCCGAAGCACTGGCCGCAGCGCTCGAGAGTCTTGAGCCGAAGCGTCGCGCCGCGCTCGAAGCGGCGGCTGCCCGCGTGCGCGCCTATCACGAGAAGCAACGCATCGAATGCGGCACCCATAGCTGGCAGTACACCGAGTCGGACGGCACGGTGCTGGGCCAGAAGGTCACGCCGCTCGATCGCGTGGGCATCTATGTGCCGGGTGGCAAGGCGGCGTATCCGTCGTCCGTGCTGATGAACGCGATTCCGGCGCGTGTCGCCGGCGTGAAGGACATCATCATGGTGGTGCCCACGCCGGACGGCGTGCAGAACCCGCTGGTGCTTGCTGCCGCACACATCGCCGGTGTAGACCGAGTGTTCACCATCGGTGGCGCGCAGGCCGTCGGGGCGCTGGCCTATGGCACCGAGACGGTGCCGGCCGTCGACAAGATCGTCGGTCCCGGCAATGCCTTCGTGGCGGCGGCCAAGCGCCGCGTGTTCGGCACCGTCGGCATCGACATGATCGCCGGGCCGTCTGAGATTCTCGTCATTTGCGATGGTTCGACCGACCCCGACTGGGTCGCGATGGACCTGTTCTCGCAGGCGGAGCACGATGAACTCGCGCAGTCCATTCTGCTGTGCCCGGACGCGCAATACCTCGCGCGCGTGCACGCCTCGATGGAGCGTCAGATCGAAGAGATGCCGCGCCGCGAGGTGATCGCCGCATCGCTGCAAGGCCGTGGTGCGCTGATCAAGGTGCGCGATATGGCTGAAGCCTGCGAGATCGCCAACGTGATCGCGCCCGAGCACTTGGAAATCTCGGCCGAGACGCCGCAGCAGTGGGGCGAGAAGATTCGTCACGCTGGTGCGATTTTCCTCGGCAAGTTCACGAGCGAGAGCCTGGGCGATTACTGCGCCGGCCCCAACCACGTGCTGCCGACCTCGCGTACCGCGCGATTCTCGTCGCCGCTGGGGGTGTACGACTTCATCAAGCGCTCGAGCCTCATTGAAGTGAGCGAGGGCGGTGCCCGCATGCTCGGCGAGATTGCCGCTGAACTGGCTTACGGCGAAGGGCTGCAAGCGCACGCGCGCAGTGCCGAGTTCCGTTTGCATCACGAGTCCTGACATGCGCGACGACGCCCTGCGGCCCGCGTACTGTCAAACGACGCCGGCCACTGCCTGGCGTCGGACCCGCACAAGCGCTGCCTTCCCATTGTTTTCGCTGCCGGCCCGCCTCGCGCGGGCTGTGCTGCGTGCTGCCGCCATATTCGCCCTCGGGTTCACGGCCAGCACCGCCGCGCACGCTGCCGGTAACTATTGCCAGCACGCTACGTTCGAAGGCGCGTCCGTCGAGCGTCTGACCGTGTGTGTGCGCCGTCAGGCATTCGACAATGATGTCTACGTGTTGCGTCTCGGCGGCAAGACCGCGCTACGCGGCACGGACGACGAAGTTGCCCACGGCGTGTTCGGGCGCGTTGGCAATCGGCTCGTGGCCATGCGCTGCGAGGCTGAGGAATCGCCCGCGCGCGTGAGCCCTGCGGTGGCACAGGCGCTGTCGTGGCAGACGGGCGTGCGCGTGCAGCGCATTACCGACGCCCTCGGCAGCGTGGAAACCGGTCGCCGGTGCACCGTCAAGATCGACGGCGCCGACGCGGGATTGCTGACGTTCGCTTTCAACTGATTCGCTCTCTCCGATCTTCACGCAGGCTCCTCATTCATCCGCCATGTCCGTCGACCAAGTGATCCGCCCCGATGTGCTCGCCATGAGCACCTACCCTGTGCCCGATGCCAGCGGTTTCCTCAAGCTCGACGCGATGGAGAACCCGTACCGCCTGCCCGACGCGCTGCGCACCGCGCTGGGGCAGCGTCTGGCCGACGTGGCGCTGAATCGCTATCCGGCGCCGCGTCCGCACGCGTTGCTCGAGAAGCTCGCGCGCACGATGGGCGTGCCCGCCGGGGCCCGGTTGCTGCTGGGTAATGGGTCGGACGAGATCATCAGCATGATCGCGATGGCCACGGCCCGCCCGGGCGCCGCCGTGATCGCGCCGATGCCGGGTTTCGTCATGTACGAGATGTCGTCGCGCTTTGCGGGGATCGCGTTCGTTGGCGTGCCGCTACGCCCCGACTTCTCGCTCGATATGCCGGCGATGCTGAACGCCATTGCGGCGCATCCGGGGGCGGTGGTCTATCTCGCCTATCCGAACAACCCGACGGGCAACCTGTTCGCCGACGACGACATCGAGACGCTGGTGCGCGCCGCCGGCCGGGGGCTGGTGGTGATCGACGAGGCATACCAGCCGTTCGCCGGGAAGACGTGGATGCCGCGTCTGCCGGAATTCCCGAATCTGCTGGTCATGCGCACCGTCTCGAAACTCGGTCTGGCGGGGATCCGACTGGGTTACGTGGCGGGCAGCGCGGACTGGCTCGACCAGCTCGACAAGGTGCGTCCGCCGTACAACGTGAACGTGCTCACGCAGGCGTGTGCCGAATTCATGCTCGATCACCTCGACGTGCTCGACGCTCAGGCGGCGCAATTGCGGGCCGAACGCACGCGGCTGGCCGCGGCGGTGGCGGCGCTGCCCGGGGTGACGGTGTTCCCGAGCGACGCGAATTTTCTGCTCGTTCGTGTGCCGGATGCCGACAAAACCCACGCTGGCTTGCTGGCACACAAGGTGTTGATCAAAAACGTGGGTAAAATGCACATATTGCTGGCCAATTGCCTGAGATTGACGGTCGGCACCCCCACGGAGAATGCGGCAATGGTCCAAGCCCTGGCCGCATCACTCTAACAAGCTATACGACGAGAACTCACCATCATGCGCATTGCGGAAGTCGTTCGCGATACCAGCGAAACGCAAATACGCGTCAAGATCGACCTGGACGGCACCGGCCGGAAGACGCTCGATACCGGCGTGCCGTTTCTGGACCACATGCTCGACCAGATCGCGCGACACGGCCTCATCGACATGGATGTCGAAGCGAAGGGCGACACGTTCATCGACGATCACCATACGGTGGAAGACGTCGGCATCACGCTGGGTATGGCCGTGGCCAAGGCCATCGGCGACCGGAAGGGCATCGTGCGCTACGGCCACAGCTATGTGCCGCTCGACGAAGCGCTCTCGCGCGTGGTGATCGATTTCTCGGGCCGTCCCGGTCTCGAATTCCATGTGCCATTCACGCGCGCACGTGTGGGCAATTTCGACGTCGACCTCACCATCGAATTTTTCCGTGGCTTCGTGAATCACGCGGGTGTCACGCTGCATATCGACAATCTGCGCGGTATCAACGCCCATCACCAGTGCGAAACGGTGTTCAAGGCGTTCGGCCGCGCGCTGCGCATGGCGGTCGAGATCGATCCGCGTGCTGCGGGTGTCGTGCCGTCCACGAAGGGAAGCCTGTAACGCGAGACTGGCCGGCGCTGCCTGCCGGATAGGATAGCCCGCCGGTCCGCAAGACCGGCGCCCCCTGCGACGCATCATCGACCGGCCGGACGCCGGCGCCGTGTGCCCCCTATGACGCTCGACGCCTTCAAGTTCTTCATCTCGTTGCTGGCCCTGATCAACCCGCTCGGGGCGATCCCGCTGTTCATCAGTCTGACGTCTTCGCAGACGCGCGAAGAGAAGCGCCATACGATCAATGTTGCGGCGATTGCCGTGGCCCTGGTGGTCGCCGGTTCGGGACTGTTCGGTGAAGCCATCATCCGCTTCTTCGGCATCTCGATTGCGTCGCTGGAAGTGGGTGGCGGCGTCATCATGTTGCTCATGGCCGTGAACATGATCAACGCGCAGACGGGAAACACGCGGGCGACGGCGGAAGAGCGTCACGAAGCGGAAGAGCGGCCGAATATCGCCGTGGTGCCCCTCGCGATCCCGCTGCTCACCGGTCCGGGCACGATCAGTACCGTGATCATCTACTCGGGCCGCGCCCACGGCTGGGCGCAGATCCTGGCGCTCATGGCGATCGGCGTGGGCGTGGGGGCGGTGTGCTGGGTGGCGCTGCGCAGCGCCGGGCGTATCGAAGGCTGGCTTGGGCGTACGGGCATCAACATCGGCACGCGTCTGATGGGGTTGATCCTCTCGGCGCTGGCCGTGGAATTCATTATCGATGGTTTGAAAATACTGCTGCCGAGTTTGAGATGAATAAGATTGCGATTGTCGACTACGGAATGGGCAACCTGCGCTCGGTCTATCAGGCGCTGCGTGCGGCCGCGCCGGAAGCCGACGTGAGCATCAGCAGCGACGCCGCCGAGATTCGCGCCGCCGATCGCGTGGTGCTGCCGGGGCAGGGCGCGATGCGTGACTGCATGGGCTGCCTGAACGAGTCGGGTCTGCGTGAGGCGGTCGTTGAGGCCGCCGCCACCAAGCCGATGTTCGGTGTGTGCGTGGGCGAGCAGATGCTGTTCGACATGTCGGATGAAGGCAACACGCCCGCGCTCGGCCTGCTGCCGGGCCGCGTGGTGCGCTTCGATCTCGAAGGCCAGGTGCAGGACGACGGTTCGCGCTTCAAGGTGCCCCAGATGGGCTGGAATCGCGTGCGTCAGACGCAGGGACACCCGATCTGGGCCGGCGTGCCCGACGACAGCTATTTTTACTTCGTGCACAGCTATTACGTGGTGCCCGGCAAGCCCGAACTGACGGCCGGCGAGACGGTCTATGGAGTGCCCTTTACCTGCGCAGTGGCCCAAGATAATATCTTCGCCACCCAGTTCCACCCGGAAAAGAGCGCCCAGGCCGGCCTTGCCCTTTATCGTAATTTTGCGCAGTGGAAGCCCTGATCGTGACGCGCGTGATGCGTGGGCGTCCAGGTTCCTCTCTGAGCGTGCTCGCTATCCCGGCTTATACTGTGTGTCATGTTGACGAATCCGATCCCGATGTGCCGATGCCCGGCCAGGCAGGGGTCGGTTTTGTGTTGTCCGCGTAATTTGCGAATTTCTTCTACTTCCCTCTAGCGACGTTTCACGATTGCCTATGCTGCTCATTCCGGCCATCGACCTTAAAGACGGTCAATGTGTTCGCCTTAAACAAGGCGACATGGATCAAGCCACCGTATTCTCGGAGGACCCCGCTGCCATGGCTCGACATTGGGTCGAGCAAGGCGCGCGCCGCCTCCATCTGGTGGACTTGAACGGTGCCTTCGTCGGCAAGCCGCGCAATGAGGCGGCCATCCGCGCCATCATTCAGGAAGTCGGCGCCGATATTCCGGTGCAATTGGGCGGCGGCATTCGCGACCTGAACACCATCGAACGCTACCTCGACGACGGTCTGTCGTTCGTCATCATCGGGACGGCCGCGGTCAAGAATCCAGGCTTCCTGAAGGACGCGTGCACCGCGTTCGGCGGACATATCATCGTTGGCCTCGACGCCAAGGACGGCAAGGTCGCCACCGACGGCTGGAGCAAGCTCACCGGCCACGAAGTCGTGGATCTGGCGCGCAAGTTCGAGGATTACGGCGTCGAGTCGATCATCTACACCGACATCGGCCGCGACGGCATGCTCCAGGGCATCAATATCGATGCGACGGTGCGTCTCGCGCAGGCGGTGACCGTGCCGGTGATCGCCAGCGGCGGCCTGTCGAATCTGGGCGATATCGACGCGCTGTGCCAGGTCGAGCGTGAGGGCGTCGAAGGCGTCATCTGCGGCCGGGCGATCTACTCGGGCGATCTGAATTTCTCGACAGCGCAAACGCGTGCCGACGAGCTTTCCGGAGGAGCGGCATAAGCGAGACTACGGCTACGGCCGTCTCGCCTGCCATCATCATGGCTCTCGCTAAACGCATCATCCCGTGTCTGGACGTGACGGCCGGCCGTGTGGTCAAGGGCGTCAATTTCGTCGAACTTCGCGACGCGGGCGACCCCGTCGAGATTGCCCGCCGCTATGACGAGCAGGGCGCCGACGAACTGACGTTCCTCGACATCACGGCGACCTCCGACGGGCGCGACCTCATCTTGCCGATCATCGAAGCGGTGGCCGCGCAGGTCTTCATTCCGCTGACCGTGGGCGGTGGCGTGCGCGAGGTGGCCGACGTGCGCCGCCTGCTCAATGCCGGTGCGGACAAGGTCAGCATGAATTCGTCGGCTGTGGCGAATCCGCAACTGGTGGCCGATGCGGCCGCCAAGTACGGCTCGCAGTGCATCGTGGTGGCGATCGACGCCAAGCGCGTCTCGGCCGACGGCGAAGCGCCGCGCTGGGAAGTGTTCACGCACGGCGGCCGCAAGGGTACCGGGCTGGAAGCGGTGGCCTGGGCGAAGCAGATCGAAGCGCTTGGCGCTGGCGAAATCCTGCTCACCAGCATGGATCGCGACGGCACGAAGAGCGGCTTTGATCTGGCGCTTACGCGCGCCGTGTCGGACGCCGTCAGCATTCCCGTGATCGCCTCGGGCGGTGTGGGATCGCTGGCCGATCTGGCCAACGGCGTGACCGAAGGCCATGCGGATGCCGTTCTCGCCGCGAGTATCTTCCATTACGGCGAGCACACCGTCGGCGAAGCCAAGCGCTTCATGGCCGACAAGGGCATTTCGGTACGGCTCTGAACGGGAATCGACGGATCATGACGCAAGACTGGCTGGACAAGGTAAGTTGGGACGCACAGGGCCTCGTGCCCGTGATTGCGCAGGAAGTCGGCAGCAACGACGTGTTGATGTTCGCCTGGATGAACCGTGAGGCGCTCGCGCGCACGGTCGAGACTGGCGAAGCCGTCTACTACTCGCGCTCGCGCAAACGCCTGTGGCACAAGGGCGAGGAATCGGGCCACGTGCAGAAAGTGCATGAGATTCGTCTGGATTGCGACGAAGACGTGGTGCTGCTCAAGGTCGAGCAGATCGATGGGATTGCCTGCCATACCGGTCGTCATTCCTGCTTCTTCCAGAAGTTCGAGGGCAGTGTCGAGGATGGCCAGTGGGCCACCGTCGAACCCGTGCTCAAAGACCCGCACAAGATCTACAAGTGAGCGCCATGAACGATACGCTTGAGCGTGTTGCCGAAGTGATCGCCTCGCGCAAAGGGGGCGATCCCGACAAGTCGTATGTCGCACGTCTGTTCCACAAGGGTGACGACGCCATCTGCAAGAAGATTGGCGAAGAAGCAACCGAAGTGGTGCTCGCGGCGAAGGACATCCGCATTGGTGGGGCCGACAACCTGCGCCAGAAACTCGTCTGCGAGACGGCCGATCTTTGGTTTCACTGCATGGTGCTGCTCGCCCATCACGACCTGAGCCCGAACGAAGTGCTCGCCGAACTGGCGCGCCGCGAAGGGTTGTCGGGGATCACCGAAAAGGCGCAGCGCGGTACGCGCGGCGAGCACGCGGACTGACTTCCCCTTTGGCCCTCATGCCCGACATGATTCCTATGGCGGGCGGGCTCACGCGAGGAGACGCCTCATGAACGATCCGCAGACCCCCGGCACGACCGGCTCACCCGGCAGCACGGACCATCCGTACATCGCCAGCGCCCCGAGCGCCGAGCAGGAGCGCGCGCTGCGCAAGCTCACGCACGTGCTCTACGCGCTCTATGCGCTGTTCTGGCTCACGGGCGGCGTGACCGCCATCGTGGCCATCATCATCAATTACATCAAGCGCGACGACGCGACCGGCACGCTCTACGCCTCGCATTTCACGTGGCAGATCCGCACCTTCTGGTGGTCGGTAGCCTGGGGTGTACTCGGTGTGGCGCTCGCGGTGGTCATGGTCGGCTTCGCGATTCTCTGGGTGCTCGGCATCTGGACGCTGTACCGAATCGTCAAGGGCTGGCTGTATCTGAACGACAACAAGCCGATGTACGCTGCGCGCGCCTGAACGCCTTCAGGACGCGCGTCGATCCATTCGAGAATTCGAGAGGAAGACACACGCATGACGCACGATAACTGTATCTTCTGCAAGATTATTGCCGGGCAGATCCCGAGCGCGCAGGTCTATGCCGACGACGACGTCGTCGTGTTCAAGGACATCAATCCGGCCGCCGACCTGCATCTGTTGATGGTGCCGCGCAAGCACATTGCCACGCTGCAGGACTGCCAGCCCGAAGACCAGGCGCTGCTCGGCAAGATGATGCTGCTCGCACCGAAGCTCGCTTCCGAGCACGGCTATCGTTTTGACGGCGATGCGTCGAACATCGAGGGCAATGGCTTCCGGGTCGTGATGAACACCGGGCCCGGTGGCGGCCAAGAGGTTTATCATCTTCACATGCACATTCTGGCCGGCCCGCGGCCGTGGAAGCGCATGTAAGTGATGTCGGCGGTACGATGTGGCGAATTGCCGCGCCGCGCTGCCGAATTGTGCAACAGTCCCGCATCGGGAAAGGTTTCACGAAACATTTATTTCTACCCGGCGTCCTGCGCGGTTACGATGCAGGACGTGACGCGCGATGTGCCACAATGGGGCATTGTTGCTGCAGTTACCGGGGTCAACACAGAGCGCCCCGACTAGGCCCCGCCGCGAGGCGGCAGGGGTGGGGAAACGCAAGGAGAGTGGTCATGGGTTCGTTGAGTATTTGGCACTGGCTGATCGTGCTGGTGATCGTGATGATGGTTTTCGGCACCAAGAAGCTGCGCAACATGGGCAGCGATCTGGGTGGCGCGGTAAAGGGCTTCAAGGACGGCATGAAGGAGGGCGAGGCTGCCCCGGCTGCCAAGGACGACCCGACTGCTGCCAAGGAACTGCGCGACTCGACCACCATCGACGTGCAGGCCAAGGACGCGAGCAATCACAAGCAAGGCTAAGCCGGCGTCGACATGATCGATCTCGGCCTTTCCAAACTGATGTTGATCGGCGTTGTCGCGCTGGTCGTGATCGGTCCCGAGCGCTTGCCGAAAGTGGCCCGTACAGCGGGCGCACTCTTCGGCCGCGCGCAGCGTTACATCAACGATGTGAAGGCCGAAGTGAGCCGCGAGATGGAGCTCGATGAGCTGCGCAATATGCGCACGCAGTTCGAGGACGCGGCCCGCAGCGCGCAGAACACCGTTCAGAAGCAACTCCACGAGCAGGAAGCGTCGCTCAATGATGCTTGGGCGAGTGCCACGGGAACATCGACTGGCGAGATCGCCGGGGGCGGCACGGATGCCGCGACCGGATATTCCGACAGCTATCTCGCCGAACCCGTGGTGACGTCGGGGATCCGCACGTCGACCAAGCGCCGCAACTGGCGCGTGCGCCGGGCAGCCACGCCGATGTGGTTCAAGCAGGCCAGCACCACGCGTACGCGGGTGCAATCGGGAGCGGCGCGCGTGGCGCGCCATACGCCGGCGAAGCTTCGCCGACCCGTCAAGTTCTTCTGAGGCGCTTGCGCACCGAACTTCCCGCCATCTGGCACTGTGCTGCCGGCTTCATTCCTGGATAAGTCGACGTGAGCGACGACAAGCAAATCCCCGACGGGGGCACCGAAGAGACTTTCATCTCGCATTTGATCGAGCTGCGCAATCGCATTATTCGCGCGGGTGCGGCGGTGATCGTGGTGTTCCTCTCGCTGGTCTACTGGGCACCGGACATCTTCCGTCTGCTCTCCCGCCCGCTGATGCAATCGCTGCCCGCTGGCGGCAAGATGATCGTCACCGACATTACCGGCTCGTTCTTCGTGCCGATGAAGGTCACGATGCTGGTCGCGTTCGTTGTTGCGCTGCCGGTCGTGCTGTATCAGGCATGGGCGTTCGTGGCGCCGGGGTTGTACCAGCACGAGAAGAAGCTGGTGATGCCGCTTGTTGTGAGCAGCTATACGCTGTTCCTGCTCGGCATGGCCTTCGCCTACTTCCTGGTGTTCCCGACTGTGTTCCACTTCATGGCGCATTACAACGCGCCATTGGGTGCGGAGATGAACACCGATATCGACAATTACGTGAGTTTTGTCCTCACGATGTTCCTATGCTTCGGCGTGACCTTCGAAGTGCCGGTGGTTGTGGTGGTGCTGGCGCGCATGGGGGTGGTGAGCATCGCAAAGCTCAAGCAGATTCGTCCGTACGTGGTGGTTGGCGCCTTCGTGCTGGCCGCCGTTGTCACGCCGCCGGACATCCTCTCGCAATTGATGTTGGCCATTCCGCTGATCATCCTCTACGAACTGGGCCTGATCGCTGCACGGCTCTTCGTCAAGCAGGGACGTGCAGAGGACGAAAGCAGCGAAGGGAACGGAGAGGCAACGCCATAACGCCTCCCGAGCGTTCGCGGGGCGTAGCCCTCGAGATGCGCATGGCAAGTACATGAAAGCACGGGCCTGGCCCGTGCTTTTTTATTGGCGATGGGGAGTATGGGCGTAGGGCGAAAAACGTTGCTAAGGGCGCTGAGCGAGCGGGCAAGGATATTCGACTCACCCAAACGAAAACGGCCGCGCCGAAGCGCAGCCGTTTTTTCCTTCCGGGAGTCTGAAGCGGTCAGTCGGCGCTATTGTCGTCGCTACCGTCGTCTTCGTCCTGCGCCGGACGCTTGGGCGGCGGCGGGCGCTTGCCGATCATCACGGTCAGGTCCAGTTCCTTCTTCTTGCGCGTGACGTGCAGCTTGGCCTGCGCGCCCGGCTTGATCTGGGCGATGACGTTGAGCAGTTCGGTCGTGTCGCGAATCGACTCGTCGTTCACCTTGGTCAGGATGTCGCCTGGCTGAACGCCTGCCTTGTCGGCCGGTCCGCCCTGCACCACGCCCGCGATGATGACGCCCGAGTCCTGTTGCAGACCGAACGACTCGGCAATATCCGAGGTGATGTCTTGCGGCTCGACCCCGACCCAGCCGCGCGTGACCGCGCCGGTGGTGATAATGCTCTCGAGCACCGAGCGCGCCGTCGATACGGGAATCGCAAAGCCGATGCCCATATTGCCGCCGCTGCGCGAGTAGATCGCCGTATTGATCCCGAGCAGGTTGCCGTTCACGTCGACCAGCGCGCCGCCCGAGTTACCGGGGTTGATCGCGGCATCCGTCTGAATGAAGTTCTCGAACGTGCTGATGTCGAGGTGGTTGCGGCCCAGCGCACTGATGATGCCCATCGTGACCGTCTGACCGACGCCGAACGGATTGCCGATGGCGAGCACCACATCGCCCACACGTACCTGCTCCATGCGGCCGAGTGTGATGGCGGGCAGATTGTCGAGCGTGATCTTGAGCACGGCCAGATCGGTCTCGGGGTCGCTGCCGACCAGCTTGGCGCGGGCTTTGCGGCCGTCGGCGAGGGCGACTTCGATCTCGTCGGCGCCGTCCACCACGTGATGATTCGTGAGAATATAGCCCTCGCTGCTCACAATCACGCCGGAGCCGAGGCTCGACACCGGATCTTGCCGCACCGTGCCGCCGCCGTCGCCGAAGAAATAGCGGAACAACGGATCGTCGAGGCGCGGATCGCGATTCTGCTTTTGTTCCTTGCTGGAAAAAATGCTGACGACCGCGGGCATGGCCTTTTGCGCGCCATCGGCATACGAGCCGGGGGCCGGCTTGTCCGACAGACTCGGCGCGACTTCCTGCAAGGCGATGATCGGATTAGCCAGTTGCTTGCCGAACGAACCCTGGCGTTGCAGCCACTGAGGCTTGAGAGTGGCGATGATGAAGAGCAACGCAAGCAGCACGGTGACCGCTTGCGCGAACAGTAGCCAGAAGCGTCTGAGCATGAAAGAGCGAGACCTTATATGAATCGTGTTGAACTCGAATTGTATCTGAACGATACCCTGCAAATCGCGCAATTTCGCGATTACTGCCCGAACGGCCTACAAGTCGAAGGGCGCAGCAACATCCGAAAAATCGCCAGCGGCGTGACCGCCAGCCTGGCGTTTCTCGAGGCAGCCCGCGACTGGGGCGCCGATGCCGTTCTCGTCCATCACGGTTATTTCTGGAAGAACGAAGATGCCCGCATTACCGGCATGAAGCGGCGTCGTCTGGGCGTGTTGATCGGTCATGACATCAACCTGTTCGCCTACCACCTGCCGCTCGATGCGCATCCCGAGTTGGGGAACAATGCGCAACTCGGCAAGTTGCTGGGCTTCGTCGACGATGGCGGCCGTTTCGGCCCGGATCAGCTCGGATGGCTGGGAGCACCGGCGCAGCCGACGACATTGGCGGCGCTGGCAGCCCATGTGGAGGCCCGGCTGGGGCGCACGCCCCTGATGCTGGGCGAACCGACCCGGCAAGTGCGCCGTGTCGCGTGGTGTACCGGCGGGGCGCAAGGCTTCTTCGAGGCGGCGATTGCGGCCGGGGCGGATGTGTATATCAGCGGTGAAGTGTCCGAGCCGACCCAGCATCTCGCACTCGAAAGCGGGGCGGGATATCTGGCGGCGGGGCATCATGCGACCGAGCGCGGCGGCGCCAGGGCTGTTGGCGAGCACGTCGCGGCGCGCTTCGGGCTCGAGCATCGATTCTTCGATATGCCGAACCCGGCTTGACCGACACAGGCACCGGCAAGGGCGGCTTGGCCGCCCCGCGTGCGTGAATTACCCGTTCTGCTTCTTGAGGCTGTCGCGGATTTCGCGCAGCAGAACGATGTCTTCCGGGGTGGGCGCCGGTGCTGCCGGGGCTTCCGGTGCCGGGCGCTTGAGCCGGTTGATCTGTTTGACCATCAGAAAGATGATGAAGGCCAGGATCAGGAAGTTGAGGGCGACGGTGATGAAGTTGCCGTAACCGAAGACGGCAACGCCGGCTTTGGTCAGATCGGCGTAGGACGTCGGATTGCCCTTGAAGTCCGGTGGGATGCTGCCAAGCAGGATGAACTTGCTCGAGAAGTCGAGGCCGCCGAAGATAGCCCCGACGATCGGCATGATCAGGTCTTTGACTACCGAATCGACGATCTTGCCGAAGGCACCGCCGATAATCACACCGACGGCCAGATCGACCACATTGCCTTTGACGGCAAATTCCTTGAATTCCGACATGAAGCTCATGCCATTCCTCCGCTGTTTTGATGAGTAGCCGGGGGGAGCATCGCTGCGCCAGCCCTCACGAATTGGCATTGATTGACCGGTAATTCCATGCGGGCCGCACGGTAGCGGCATCGGTAACGTGAAGCCAATGTCACGCGATTGCCACAGGCTGCGCACGATGTTACCGGGACGAGACAAGGAAAATGATGACTAAATGTCGTGCACGCGTCAACGAAAGCGGCGATCATAGCGATTCTCGTGCAGCATCCCAGAAGCGAAACCCCGGGTGAGCGCCAGCCACCCGCAGGGTACGTTAATCCTTTGAAAATACGCGAAAACCACTAGGAGACTGGGGCGTTTTGCCGTTGTTTCAGGCATTTACGCTCGCGTATGATTTCAGGTTGACGGAAATACCAATTCAACCGTGTGGGGCTTGTGATGAGTGACAATCAAGAAAAGGCCGTCGACAGTAGCCGCCGGAATCTGTTGATTGCGACGTCCGTAGCTGGAGGCGTGGGCGGCGTTGCAACACTGGTTCCTTTCGTCAGTTCCCTGGAACCCTCGGAGCGCGCCAAGGCAGGCGGGGCGCCGGTCGAGGCCGACATCAGCAATCTCAAGCCCGGGGACAAGATGACCGTGGCTTGGCGTGGTCTGCCTGTCTGGATCGTGCGCCGCACGCCGGACGAGATGGCTTCGCTGTCCAAAGTGACGGCAGAGCTGGCTGATCCGGACTCCAAGGAAACGTTTTCCTACCCGATGCCCGACTATTGCAAGAACGCGTTCCGCGCGCGTGCTGAGCAGAAAGACTTGCTCGTGGTCGTCGGCATCTGTACCCATCTCGGCTGTATCCCTTCCGGCCCCTATCAGGCGAACACCAACGCCGCGCTGGGCCACGATCCGGGCTTCCTGTGCCCGTGCCATGGTTCCACCTACGATATGTCGGGCCGCGTCTTCAAAAACAAACCGGCGCCAAAGAATCTCGACGTTCCTCGTTTCATGTTCGTGAACGACACCAAGATCGTGATCGGTAAAGACGAAAAAGGAGAAGCGTAAATGGCCGCCGACAAACAGGTCGACACGACGGGCTTGCTGGGCTGGATCGACCGTCGGTTTCCGCTCACCCAGCTCTGGCGGGAGCACGCGTCGGAGTATTACGCGCCCAAGAATTTCAATTTCTGGTATTTCTTCGGATCGCTGGCCATGCTGGTACTGGTGATCCAGATCCTCACCGGCATTTTCCTGGTGATGAACTACAAACCCGACGCCACGCTCGCCTTTGCGTCGGTCGAGTACATCATGCGCGAAGTGCCGTGGGGCTGGCTCATCCGCTATATGCACTCGACGGGCGCGTCGATGTTCTTCGTCGTGGTGTATCTGCACATGTTCCGCGGGCTGCTGTATGGCTCGTATCGCAAGCCGCGCGAGTTGGTCTGGGTGTTCGGTTGCCTCATCTTCCTGTGCCTGATGGCCGAAGCGTTCATGGGCTATCTGCTGCCTTGGGGGCAGATGTCGTACTGGGGCGCGCAGGTGATCGTGAACCTGTTCTCGGCGATCCCGTTCATCGGTCCCGACCTCTCGCTGTGGATTCGCGGCGATTACGTGGTGTCTGACGCTACGCTCAACCGCTTCTTCGCGTTCCACGTGATCGCCATTCCGTTGGTGCTGATCGGGCTGATCGTCGCGCACATCATCGCGTTGCACGAAGTCGGGTCGAACAACCCCGACGGCATTGAGATCAAGGACAAGAAAGACGCCAACGGCCGGCCGCTCGACGGTATTCCGTTCCATCCGTATTACACGGTGCACGACATCATGGGCGTGGGCGTGTTCCTGATGGTGTTCTCGGCGATCGTGTTCTTCGCGCCGACGATGGGCGGTTACTTCCTGGAAGCGAACAACTTCATCCCTTCCGATCCGCTCAAGACGCCGCCGCATATCGCCCCGGTGTGGTATTTCACGCCGTTCTACTCGATGTTGCGAGCCACGACCGACGACTTCAAGCACGTGCTCATGGCGCTGGCGGTGATCGTCACGGCGGTTTGGTGGGTCAAGGGCCGGGCGGCGGCGACCACGAAGGTTGCGGCGTCGGGCGGCGTGGTGTTGTTGCTGCTGGCGATGTACCTGATCGAAGCCAAGTTCTGGGGGGTGGTGGTCATGGGTGGTGCCGTGGTAACGCTGTTCTTCCTGCCGTGGCTGGACCACAGCCCGGTGAAGTCGATTCGTTACCGTCCGGGCTTCCACAAAGTGCTGTTGGGTATTCTCGTCGTCATTTTTGCCGTGTTGGGGTATCTGGGGATCCAGGAACCGACGCCGGTGAAGACCGCGGTCTCGCAGATCGGCGCGCTGTACTACTTCGGGTTCTTCTGGCTGATGCCGCTCTGGAGCAAACGGGGCACGTTCAAGCCGGTGCCGGAGCGCGTGACCTTCGCGGCGCACTGAACGCACGCAAACGACGACTAGGGATATCAAGATGAGAAAACTGTTGCTTATCCTGGCGCTCTTGAGTGGTTTCACGGCGCCGGCTTTTGCTGAAGAGGGTGTGGCGCTCGACACGGCGCCCAACCGGATCGACGATCTGGCATCGCTGCAGCGCGGGGCGAAGCTATTCGTGAACTACTGTCTGAATTGCCATTCGGCGGCGTCGATGCGGTATTCGCGCCTGAAGGATCTCGGATTGTCGGACACGGAGATCAAGAACAATCTGCTCTTCACGACGGACAAGATCGGCGAGACGATGACCGTGGCCATGCGCACGGCGGATGCCAAGGATTGGTTCGGGTCGGCCCCGCCGGATCTGTCGGTTGAGGCGCGGGCGCGGGGTACGGACTGGCTGTACACCTATCTGCGTACCTTCTATCGGGACGATACCCGTCCGACGGGTTGGAACAATCTGGCGTTCCCGAATGTGGGTATGCCGAACCCGTTCTGGCAGTTGCAGGGGCAGCGTGGATTGAAGCACGTGGAGGGCGCGGAGCATGGTCCGGCACAGTACGTGCAGATCACTCAAGGGACGATGAAACCGGTGGAATTCGATTCTGCCGTGGCTGATCTGGTATCTTATCTGGATTGGATGTCAGAACCGGCGCAACGCACGCGCCGGCAGTTGGGTGTCTGGGTTTTGTTGTTCTTGGGACTCTTTACGGTACTTGCCTGGCGCCTGAATGCGGCCTATTGGAAGGACGTGAAGTAAAATAACGTCTGTACGACGGGGCCAGGGTTTGGGAAGCGTCGGTTTCCCGCCCCGGCCCCGTTGGTTTTTAAGGAAGACGCGCTATGATGGTTTTGTACTCGGGCACTACGTGCCCCTTCTCCCAGCGTTGCCGGCTGGTTCTGTTCGAAAAAGGCATGGATTTTGAAATCCGTGACGTCGACCTGTTCAACAAGCCGGAAGACATTGCGGTGATGAACCCGTACGGTCAGGTGCCGATTCTTGTCGAGCGTGACCTGATTCTGTACGAATCGAACATCATCAATGAGTACATTGACGAGCGATTCCCGCATCCGCAGTTGATGCCGGCGGATCCGGTGCAGCGTGCGCGTGCGCGCCTGTTCCTGTTCAATTTCGAGAAAGAGCTGTTCGTGCATGTCAGCTCGCTTGAGAACGAGAAGGGCAAGGCGGCTGAAAAGACGCATGAGAAGGCGCGTGGAGCGATCCGCGATCGTCTGACGCAGCTTGCGCCGATTTTCGTGAAGAACAAGTACATGCTGGGCGAGGAGTTCTCGATGCTCGACGTGGCGATCGCGCCGCTGCTGTGGCGTCTGGATCACTATGGCATTGAGTTGTCGAAGAATGCTGCGCCGTTGATGAAGTATGCCGAGCGGATTTTCAGCCGTCCGGCGTACATTGAAGCGCTGACGCCGTCTGAAAAGGTCATGCGTCGCTAATGCGTTGATTTGCCCGCTGGCGAAGCTGGCTTGCCGAGTGTGGTGAGCGGGTTTCGCGGCGGGATGAGTTGGTCATATGCCTGAAACGTCTACCAAGCCTTATCTACTGCGCGCGCTGTACGAGTGGTGTACCGATAACGGATACACACCGTATTTGGCCGTGCATGTCGATGCCAAGACGCGAGTTCCGCGAGAGTTTGTGAAAGATGGCGAGATCGTGCTGAACATCAGCTTCGACGCCACGAGCGGATTGCAGATGGGCAACGACTGGATTGAATTCAGCGCCCGCTTCGGCGGCATCTCACAGAAGGTCGAAGTGCAGGTGCCGAACGTGCTGGCGATTTATGCTCGCGAGAACGGTCAGGGGATGGCATTCCCGGTCGACAAGCAGGCGACTGCAGAAGAGGGCACGGAGCTGGAAGCCGTGCCGTCGGTGCAGGAGCCGGGCGACGACGATCCGGAGCCGCCGCGGCCGGGTGGCAACGCGCCGGCGGGTGGGAATGCCGGACGTGCTCACCTGAAGGTGGTGAAGTAAGTCGAAAACGGGTGAGCGGGGCGGCGCTTTGAGCATTGCCCCAATTGCCTGGATCGATGGACGATTTTTCACCACCGGGTAGCCGCAGTGACCGATGAATCGGTTACAATGTGCGACTTCGCCGGCTTAGCTCATCTGGTAGAGCAGTTGATTTGTAATCATCAGGTGGCGGGTTCGAGTCCTGCAGCCGGCACCAATACAGTCGGGCCTTTGCGGCCAGTTCGCCCAAAGGCCCGACGTTCGCAATACCCTCTCCGCGTTCGCAATTCCCTCAACGAGACGGCTTTACCGGGCGTGCGCCACGCGAATAGTGGGCGGTCATCCCCGGTGTTGTGTGGCCCGCGAGGCGCTGCGCTTCCTCCAAGCCTGATTCGATCGCTTTGCGCGTCACGCTGCGCGCGCGTAAGTCCCGGAACTGAAAATCCGCCTTGGCGATCTTGGCCTTGTCGCGCGCGTTGTCGAACCTCGAGCGCAGTTGGCCGCGCGTGAGCGGATGCCCCTTCTCATCGCGCAGCAGGTACGGCGAGACGTCGATCTCGCTTCCCCGCCATGCCAGCAACGCGTCTACGAGCTTCTTCAGCTCGCCCGTCACTTCGATAACGACAACGCTGCCGGTCTTCGCCTGCGAGAACCGCAGGTATCCGTTCGATACGTCCGTGCGCCGAACGGCCAGCAGATCGCCGGGACGCTGGCTCGTCAAGTCGGCCAAGTCCATCGCATTGCGAAGCGGCTGGTCGGCGTGCTTATAAACGGCGTCGTACAGCTCGTCGGAGACAAGCACGCCCTTGCGGCCGGTCTCCTTACGGCCACGAATACCGGCGCACGGGTTTGCTTGTGCCATGAGGCCCCACAAGCGGGCCTGATTCAGCGTCAACGACAACACGGCCTTTGTTCGGTTTGCGGTGACGACACCGCGCTTCTCTGCCGTTGCCTGCCAGATCTGGGCCACGTCCGCCGGGCGGATGTCGTCGAGCGCGCGCTCGCCGAGTGTGCCCTGCAGGCGGGTGAGGATGATGTCGTAGAGGCGTCGTGTCGATAGGGCCTTGGCTGGCAGCTCCTTCTTCCGATACTCGGTGACCAGAGCGACGAATGTCGGCCGCACGTCGACGGCCGCAGCGGTGCGCAGTCCTTCGATCTCCGCCCACTTGAGCAGTGCAGCCTGCCGATCGCTACCGAGCGGCTCTAACGATCGCTTTCCGTCCGCCCAGCCGTAGTCGTAGTAATAGCGGGCCGTCCCGTCCCGGTTCACCCGAGTCCGGAAATTCGGTATCGCACCCGCATTGTTTGGCTTTCGTCCCATTTACGCTGCGTGAAGGTTCAGAGGAGGCGGAGTGGGGCGCGCGTCAGGTGGAATATGGCCGCTGGCGATCCCCAAGCGCTTGTCATGATACGCCCGAGCGATCAGTACCCTGCCGCGCGAGTCAATCTCGTGCGGCCACCGGCTGGCCAGCAGCCAACGAACTTGCCGCTTGCGAATCGGGGTTCCGGTCAGCTCGCGCACTTCCTCGCGGGAAAGATAGGGACTCACGACGCCTCCTTCGCAAACAGCCAGCACTTGATGGTCGTCGGTGCCGTGGGGCTTCCGTCGCGGGCATAGATCGCGCTTTTCACGGTCGTGTACTCGATGAATCGACGGCGCTTGCTGGTGCGCAGCACCTGCTTGAGATCGCGCAGCAATGGGATCTGCTGGCGCCGGTCGGCCGCAACCTGTACGAAGTGGTTGAGGTTCACCGCGATCAATTCCGGATCGTGTGAGTGATTCAAGCGAGGATGGTCAGCACCGTCGAGATAGTCGAACGCTTCCCAGAACTCGCGCACCATCGGGTGATCGTCGTTAATCGCTTCCTGACGCTCGAGCGCCATCGCTTCCACCTGATCGGCAAGCGCGGCCTTCTGCTCGTCTGTGAGCGCCACGACGTGGCACAACGCATCGGCCAACGCCATGAGCTGACCGTGGTTCTTCGCAATACGCGTGGACTTGATGCCGGGCAGCGCGAGCAGTGCTTTTTCATGCACTGCCGATCGCTCTTCCACCGTCTTGAGGATCTTCGATTCGGCCTTGGCTGCATTGAGAATGAAGCCCGACACCACTTCGGTTGAAAGGCTCTCGAGCGCGATCGCCGCTTCACGAGTGCGCGGCGTCTGGCCGGACGTGTCGAAATGCAAATGCACGATGCGCTGCAAGATCGGGGCAGACGCATTCACGGTGGCGTTTTGGCTGATGACGATAGCGCCGCGGAACGGCGGCTCATACGTCTCGTTGCCGCCGGTCGCCATGCCCCGGGCGCGCACGCTGCGGCCGTTGTACGCCGTTTTCAGCTCGTCCCAATCGAACGACTTCACGTGTGTCTTGTCCTCGCCGATGCGCTCGCGGTCGGACTCGATCAGGACGACGGGCAGCCCCGACACCTGCGCGAAATTGCGTGCGCGCGCAGCCAGCGATGACTTGCTTGGGTCGAAGCCCTCATAGTCGCGTCGGCCGAACAGCTTCCAGAGGAATTCGATCAGCGTAGACTTGCCCGCGCCAGCCTCGCCGACGATCTCGAGAAAGGGATACGACTTCTGCGTGGCGCGGATCTGCTCGGCGAAGAGTGAGCCGAGCCAGTAGGCCAGTGCAGCCAGTCCCTTGGCACCGAAGCACGTCCATAACAGCTTCACCCAGTCGTCCCGATACTCCTTCGCGTCGTCGTTGATAGAGAGCGCCACAGATTGGTTCAGGGACTTCACGGCCAGCTTGCCGATCTCGAAGAAGTCTTCGCCGTTGATCTGGTGAACGCGGCCGTCTTTAACAGCGAGATCCCCAAGAACGTAGCAGCCGTACTCGCGGCTGTAACCGATGAAGTCGATCGTTTCCACGCTCTTGATGTTGAAGAGCTGGCGCTCCATCATCCGCTCCAGCATGCCGCTCGTCCCAGAATAGACCGCACCGGGCGCGATCCCGAGCAGTCGTTTTTTGAACTCGCTGGCTGTGGAGATCTGCGAGCTGGAGAACGTGTTCTTCACGGCGGGGCCATCGTGCGGAAATTGCACGCGAAAGTAGTACCAGCTCTCGTCGGTGATGCGGTTTTGCTGGAAGTACAACGGCATCGGAAAGCAGTTGGCGATCGGGCGGATGCTGCCCGCCTGCTGCAGCGCTTTTTCTCGCTTCTGCTCGTCGTTCATGTCTGCGGCGTGCGGGCCGTCTTCGATCTCGTCGCGCGCTTTGTTGTAGCGATCGAGGTCGAACTTAAACCAGTACAGCCGCTTGCCGAATTCAAAGTCGAACTCCGAACGGTGGCCGTCGCTGTGCGAGTACATGAGCATGCCCTTCTCGCTGGCACTCTTTGCGATCAGCACCGCGCCGTGATGGCGGTACTCGGTCAAGCCGTCCGTGGACAGACGGTGACGCTTCGCGTTGTCGTGGTGCCTGTCGAGCAGGTGCAAGTCGCTCCAGTCGAGTTTGCGTCCGCCACTCTGCGGGATCTGCGCGGCGGAACACTTCCAGCCTGACTCACGTGCGCGCTCGACGTGCTTGCGGGTAAAACTGCTGCCCGCAGCATCGCCGTCAAGCGCCCAGACGAGGGCAGGGCGATCGTTGCCGGATTCAGACAACACCATTGCAAGGTCGCGAAGCGCATGCTCTGGGTAGTTGTTGCACGACATCAAAGCCACGGCCGCTATACCGTGGTGATGGAGGGCGATTGCATCGAAGATGCCTTCGACTAGCCAAAGCTCGCGGATACTTTGAAATACCAGCACCGGCGGCTTCCACCACTGCCCTTGATATTGGAGGCCGGGATTGAAGCGTGCTTTCTTCTTTCCGAAACGACCCGGCTTGTCGATGAGTCGCTCCCAATACCCGCCATCGAACGGAAAGCGCACGGTCGACGTGCCCGCGTTCGCCTCGCGGTCGAAATACTGCTCCTGTGTGTACCATCCGCCGACAACGGAAACGTCGAAGCCGCGAGCCTCCCGCATGTACGCATCGGCGGCTGCGTTGGGATTGGTTTCGGCGGGCGTCTGGTAGCGATCTGTCCAGCTCTCGAAGAGGTCGGGATAGATCTCCTTCACGTGACCTTCCCACGCGCACTTACTCAGGCGGCCACAACGAAGAACCCACGGGTGTTCGGCGTGCGTGTAAAGCTCTTTCTTGCCGCAATCCGGGCACACCCCTTGCCGCAGGTAGCCGCCGCGCTCCTTGAACTGGTAGTCGTTCACGAGGCGGGGCAGAAGTTCGTTATGAAGGCTGTCTTTCATGGTCTTCTTTGTTAGTACTTGGCGACTTCGTCGGGGCGGGCGGCACGCCAGCGCATGAACGGCGCGCGGATCTCGCTCAAGAAAATCGCAGCGGCATTGTGATTGGTCTCCAGCTCACGCCGCGAGCTGATGCCGCATTTGAGGTAGATCAGCTCGATGGCGTCGTCCGGCGTGAACACGTGGCCCGAGAGATCCTCAAGCCACGCGAGAAACACGCGGTCGTTGCACCAGACACCGGCAACTCGTGCGAGGCCGTTCATGTCGTGAGCCGGGTGTACAGGACGCGCTGTTGACTGCAACCACTCGATGCGGAAATGCAGATGTACTGGTCGAGAGCACCCACCGCAGCGAGGAATTGAAGCGCGAGCCATGCTGCGCCGATGACGGCTAGGAGGTTCTTCACGCGGCGCTCCCGTTCAGTGCGCTTTGAGCGGCGCGCTTTTCCGCGAGCTTGTGCTGCGCGACGAGAATCTCCCACTCCTCGTCCTCAATGCGTCGGCACCCTTCGAAGGCAAGCACAAATGACTTCACGGACTCGTCAACGGTGTACGCGCGCGCTTCGATATCTGCGACGACTGCGGGAATGTCGGGAACCCACATTGCGTAGGGACCGACTGCGCTGAAAAACAAGAACCCGCACTCTCTCAGGGGCATGCCTATGCACTCCCACCCCTTGCCACCGTCTGGTAGCGAATAGGAGACATTTAGCGGGATGCCAAACTCTTGGGAGATCACGTATGCGGGATTGTCATAGCCCTCTTGGGCTTCGAATCGCTTCGCCCACTCGGTGCCCTTCTTGGGGCGGCAGCCGTACCGTCCGGGCTTTGTGAATTCCGGATGGTGCTTGTTGCCGAACCGGACGCTCATGACCGTGCCGTCGTCTCGGCTCGTCCAGATCTCAGTCGCGCCAATCTCATCGGCCATCGCCGCGTTTTGTCGAGCGATTCGTCTGCGGTCGCTGATGTGTTGTCTCACTAGATCGAGTGCCCTGCCGGACTCGATCATGAAGATGGCTCGATGGTTCATTGTTTGCATGGGTGATCTCTCTCAGGCGTGACCGGCGGGGAAGTACGACAGGTCAACGATGAAGGGGACAACGAGGCTGTCGACAACAATGCCGAAGCCATATGCCCAGTTGCCAGCCATCTGGGGCAGCGGCCAGACGGTCGGGTGGTAGCCGCGCGCCGTTCCGGCATCGATCGCCTCTTCGAGGGTGCGGCCACGATGCTCGGCCATGAAGTGGACGGCAGCGTCGGGAACGAGAGATTCAGGAAACGTCGACGGAAGCCCGAAGGTGCGAATGTTCATCGGGCACCTCCGATCCACGCGATCAAGCGGGAGACGAGGCCGCGAACACCTCGATTGCGGTTGTAGGGGCCTTCGATGGTGTAGCCGCCGAGGGCCGAGCGGTGAATCAGGGCACAACGATTATTGCGGTGTCGCATGGTTGCTCCTGCTACGGTTAATCGCGGTCGCCAGCGGCCAGACGCTTCGCGTCGAGCTGTGCCGTTTCCCGCGGGGTGGGCAATTGCCGGGCTGCGCGATTGAACAATGCGCGATAGACAACTGCGAGAGTGATTTGCAACATCGGGGACGAGAAGCCGTCGTACGCTGCCGATGCATCGACCGCTTGAAGCGCGCGTCGGCGATCGGCGTCAGAGACGTGTCGGATCGTCATGGCGCAGCTCACAGCGCGGGTTCCGTGGCTCTTTGATCCACAGTGATGGCAAGCTTTAGACGTCCTTTCTTGAGGGTGAGGGAATGAACGCTGGCATACGTGTAACGTTCAACCTCTACAAAACCGAGTTCCAGCAACGCGGCATGGACACGAGGGGACACGTAGACGATGTACCCTTCAATTCGGATTGCGCCGCCAGCCACGGGGCGAATTCCGCCGATGTTGCACTCGAATCGATAGCGTTCCTTGAGGGCCTCCAGCACGGGCTGCAGTAGCCTGAGTCGGGCTGACATCGACGAGATTTCCTTTAGCCGGTACGCGTGGCGCTCGTTCTCGGCCTTCGCCAACTGCTCAATGAGCGGCGGCGCAACGGTAAGGGAAGTGCGCGTCATATCAACCTCCATCGTAAAATTTGGGCAAAAAAATCCCCTCGCGCCGTAGGGGCACGATGCGAGGGGTAACTCGGGGTGATTCGGTTTTGGCGCTATGCGCCGTCGTCTAGCAAATCCAACTGATTAGCGCTGGTGGGGTGCGGCTTGAACTTGCTTTGAGGGATGAACACCTCGGGGTTCGGCGTCTGACTGGGTGAAATCGTTGTCACGATGCTGGCGAGAACCTTGCCGGTGTACGAGCAGAAGACGTTTTCGCATTGACGGTATTCCTCCACGCTCATGGGAGACAGTCGACGGCTCGTGCGAATCTTTAGCAGATGGCCGCAGTGCGGGCAGTCCCACTTGGATTTCATAGGTCAGAGACCTCCTCTACTGCGCGAATGATTCGCTTGCTGCCGGTCGCACGTTTCACACCTTCACGAACTTCCGTCTTCAACAGCCATAAGGCAACTTCTTCGATGCTCGGCAGGCCGTGTTGCTCGCGAATTTGCTCGAGAAATTCAAGCTCCGCGTCGCTAAACGCAATATCAATATCCGGCATCTGTTGAGCTGCTCTTTGTCGACTTCGTTTACGCGGCGTCGCGCGATACATTGCTCGTCAAGCGCCATGCCTCGGCGGCCTGCTGCATCAACAACTCGCGTGCCATCGTGGCCGGCTGTGCGCCGGTGTACTGAGCCATCGACATGATGACGGCCATCTCGGCGTCGTTCAGCCGGAGCGTCATACGGTTATCGCGGACACTTTTCGGATCGGGATACACGGTGACCTCCAATCGCTGCGAACTAGGAACGGGGCGCTTCTTCGGCCAGAGCCGCGTGCAGACGATCAAACGTCTTCACGTCGCGGGCGTGGAGCGCAAGGGCAACGGCAATCAGGGATCGGGACGCAAACGAAGTGGTGATCTCTCGGTCTCCGGAAGAGTGTTTTGCAAACGCCTTGATGGCGCTCTTCTCGGTGGCTGTGACGGACACGTAGATGACTTCGCTGATCGCTTCGCCGCGTGGCGAATAAACACGCGGAGTTTTGGCCTTGCTGGGCATGGCGATATACTCGTTGAAAGCCTTGAACAAGCCAAATTATTACCCTCGAATGAGGGTATGTCAACATTTTTTAATCCAAATGGACTCAATCGGTGCGCGACTTAAAGCCGAACGCAAGCGGCTGGGCTTTAACCAGTCTGATTTCGCAACGCTTGCGGGCGTGCAGTTGAACGCGCAAGGCAACTACGAGCGCGACGTGCGCAGCCCCGACGCAACGTATTTGGCTGCCGTCGCGAAAGCCGGGGTAGACGTGAGTTTCGTTGTGACCGGCGTTCCGTCACACAGCGAGCTGACGGATGATGAAGTGGATTTGGTGCGTCGCTATCGCGGCGCACCGGATGTAGTGAAAGCCGCAGCCATCGCCGCATTGACGGCGGGCGCAGCGCCAAGCAGTAGCAAGTACCAGATGAATTTCGGCGGAGCCACGATTGGCAATCAGAACGTTGGCGACGTGAATATCAAATCGCGAAAGGTCGTGGGCGTAGACAAAAAGAAGTAATCGCAGCACCCGATCAGACCGACCTTTTCGCGCTATATCGGGGTTGAGCGAGGCATGGTCAGGCAGCAGATTTTTTTTTGGGAGACGTCGGGAACGTCGCCGGTAACGACTTCAGTATCGCGGCCAGATCGATGGTCGGCGTCCGATCGGGCGGAGGCGAGCTGGACAGACAACGCCTTCGTGCGGCCGTGGAGCTTGCGGCTGACGCAAGTCTTGAGATGGATCAGCGCGTGCCGCGCAACGCGGCCAACAGCCCAATGACGTCCCCTGTGGCGTCGCGGTGTGGGCAAATATGCGCGAACTGTCCGGGGAAGACGTGGAGGTGGACAAAGTGGGGCGTTCTAGCCGTGGGCGCTATCGCACTTGCCGTCGCGGTGTTCGCTGTGGCTGCGACACCCGACGTTGTGCCCCTTTGTCACTACGAGGGGCGCTCGTTCTCTGTGGGCAGTCTCATCGTTGTGCCCGGCAACCAAGGTCGCGAGTGCAGGGAGAGCGATGTGCGACGCGGTGCGAGTTGGTATCCCGTTCGGATCGAGTAGCGGACATTTGCCGATTGTCATATCGAGGGGCCCACCGTCACCCTGTGCAAAGGTGGTGTGGGCCGGAGATCCAGACAACGAGGTTACCGGCGTTGACCGCAGCAGTTGCAGCGCGGGGTCAGCATGTACTTTCCGCCCGATAGCTCCAGCACCAACGCCTGCACGATTTCTTCGCTTGAGACGGTCGTCAGAACGTGCGTCCACGCCTCTTTCGCTCGCATCGAATCGATATTACGAAGCAACTGCGCTTCGATCATGCGTGCGATTTCGTCCACGCGTTGTTCCCTAGTCTTTTCGCTCATAGTCATGTCTGAAAATCCAATGCAGTGACGCGCTGAAACCTGCGAGTTACTCGCTCTCATCTGGGATCTCGGTTGCTTTTATCTCCAGCTCGAGTTCGGTCGTGAAACCACCGTTGCCGTCGAACACATGGATCGCTCGGGCGAGAATCCACTCCGTGGCGTCGATCTGGGACTTGAATCCGCGCACCGTTGCGGGCACCTCGGGGAACAGCTCCGGGACTCCGCGCGCCAGCGTCCACGAGAAGGTGGCGACGCCGCGTTGGATTCGCTGCCATTCGGCACGCGCCGCACGCAACGCGTTCGTCTTGCTCGCATAGGTGTGCCGCAGCTCCTTCGTGTTGCCGGTCGGCTCGACAATCGGTGGCTCTTTCGGCGCGGGCTGGCCCTTCTTCTTTTTCTTCGATGGGCTGCGTGCCGTACTCGTTTCGGTCACGGCCGTGACGACCACTTGTCCCTTCTTTGCTGCGCGCGTGTCCTGATAATAGGCGACCACAGAGTCGAACGACTCGCGATCCGCCACGGAGAAGTGGTGCCGATCGCCGGTCTGCCGCGTGATCGTGACGGGTGATAGCGGCTTTCCAGAAGCCGTCACTGCCTGCCCGATCTTCGTGAACAGCAGTTTGTCGGCTTTCACTGTCGCGATGGCGTCGAACGTCTTCGCCACACGCGTGAGCAGGCTCGCGTCGGACTCTCCAGTCTGGTCGAGATGCGAGAGCAACTGATTGGCCAGCGCTGACGCGACCATCGCACCGAGGTTGTGACGGCCCGCGATCAGGTTCACGAAGTCCAGCACGGAAATGTCGTGATACGAGGTCTCACGCTTCGTCGTCAGGCCAGAACGCAGGTCAGCGCTGCGCGCGCGAATAATGAGGCGATCCGGCGGGCCTTCGTGGGTGATCTCGTCGACCGTGTAGACGCCTTTGTCGACCAGACCTTCGTGCTTCCAGCCGATCGCAACCGACAGTTTCGCGCCGCGCGATGGCAGCTCGAGCGCACCGTCAGCGTCGTCCAGCTCGAGGTCGAGCCGGTCGGCTTCGAAGCCGCGGTTCTCTTCGAGCCGGAGGCTAATCAGTCGCCCGTCAAAGCTCCCGGTGATGTCCTTGCCGTCCTTCTTGATTCGGTAAATCGGCACCGGCACCAGATCGTCCTGTGTGCCGAGCGCTTTCACCAGCAGGCCGGTGACACCTCCCAACGCGTCGATCACAGCACCTTCCCCACGACGTTACCCACAGCACCGCCAACGGCATTGCCAGCAATGCCACCGACCACGTTACCCGCCACGCTACCAACGACGCCGCCCACAGCACCGCCGACGAGACCGCCAACGCTCCCAAGGACGTTGCCCGCGAGGCCGCCCAGCAGACTCGTGGCAAGGCCCAGCAGTCGCAGATCGTAGTTATCGGCGCGCTTGAATGTCGCCGTGAACTCGATGCGACGCGGCGTGCCGTTGCTGAAGAAGATCGTGCTCGTCGTCTCCAGACTCTCCAGCGTGTACATGCCGTAAATCGTGCCGGAGCCTTCGATGAGCGGCCACGCCTTACCTTGAGAGCCGAGCAGCTCGAGCACTTTGAGCGACAGACGCCCGCCGGTCAGCTCTGGCAACAGGACGCCGCTCAACGTGATCGGCTCGTCGTCCGGGCCGAGAAATTGCCGAGACGGTCGCATACCGATGCGGTTGTTGGATGCGAAGCGCCAGCTCACTTGTCGCTTAAATTCTTGATAGGGCACCGTACTCAACGTGAACACGAACAGCCCATACGCCATCATCATGGTGACCCCCTCAGTCCCGGTCAGTAAATCGCGAGCGCACGCGCGCTGCGTCTCTGCGATGCAGCTCCTGCAGCTTGCGCTCGAGCATCAGCATGAGCTGCGCTTCGCTCATGCCCGGCGCTGCGTGCAGATGGATCTCGTAGTGATTGCCTGCGATCGGTGCAGCCATCGCCGCGCTTGCCGAAATGGGCGGGCGCGTATCGAAGGCGATGTTCGCCGCAGCGGGCGTGCTGGCAGCGAACGCGATTCCGGCCCCTGCACCGGCGAGCTGCCGGGCGAGTGACTGCACGGCAGACAGCGGGCCATCCTGCGTGTTGGTGATGCCCTGCTCGAGGCCCGCCGTCGTGAAGCCGCCCAGCTCGGCGAAAACGCGGCTCGGTGAGTGAATGCCCAGTTTGTCCTTGAACCAGCCGATCGTCCGTTCACCAAGGCCCACGACGGCATCTTTCGCGGTACCGAGCGCACCGGTGATGCCGTTGACGAGACCCATAACCATGTTTCGGCCGAACTCGGTGAACTTGCCGGGCAGCTCGATCCCGAACCAGCTCAAGACGCCCGCGAACGCTTGGTAGAAGATGCCGAGCGGTGACCAGTTGAGCAGGAGCGACGCGATGCCGCCGATGCCGCCAGCGAATGCCGATTTGATCTCCGCCCACAGCCCCACGAAATACGCCTTCACCTTGTCCCAGTTGGTGTAAATCAGGACGGCAGCAACGGCCAGTGCGGTGAGCGCGATGCCGAGTGGGTTGGTGAGCAGCGCCCGGCCCATCCACATGATGGACGTGCCGACGAACCGGAACGCGGATCCGACGAGGCGCATGCTGGTCGCCAGCACGCCGCCCTGAATGCCTGCCGCCTGGAAGGCGAAGCGCAGAACCGCGAACGGGCCGAGTAACGCGGCGGCGGCAAGCATGGCTGGGCCGAGCAATAGCAGCACACCAGCGACACCGGCGATGGCAACCATCAGCACCTTGGCTGTCGTCGTGTGTTCCTCCATGAATCCCGTTACCGCCTTGATGGAAGACGTCAGCGCTTGCACTGCGCTCACGTACAGGGGCAGCACCTGATTGCCCATCTCCAGCATCAGGTCGCGCAGCTTGGCCTGATTCTCGGCTTCTACGCCGCTGGCGTTGTCTTTGGCGAGCTTGTCGAGCGTGTCGATGTCGGCCGCGCCCCGGTTGAGCTTGGCGTTCTTGTGGATCTGGTCTCGCTGCAGGTACATCTGCGAGAAGAGGTTCGACGCGGTTCGGTTCGAGAAGATGCCACCGATGGCGTCGAGCACCTGTTGTTTCTCGGTGATGCCCTTGGCGGCGAGCTGCGGTAGCAGCACCTGCTCCATCCACTCAAATTGGTTCGTGCGGAAAAGATCCGCCCCCTTGAGCGCTCCGGGGTTCAGATAGGAGAGCTGGCCAGTCTTGTCGTGCTTCACCTTCGACGGATCGCCGATCAGGCCAAGCGCGTCAAGGTTCTGCGCTACACGCTTCGTCGTGCGCCCTTGGTAGAGGTTCTGGTAGGCGCTCATGAGCGCCGTGCCGACGCGGTTGCCGCCCATCTCCTGTACGAGCGGCTCGAGCTGGTTATAGAAGCCGTCGGCGTCGATGCCCTTCGCGGCAAGGCCACCGGTCTTGATGACGTTGAGCCATTCCTCCGGGCCGACGCGGCCACCCGTAGCTGTCAGCACGCGCTGCACCATGTTGGCTTGCTTGGCGAACTCCGCTTCACTTGCAAGGCCACCGCGCATTTCGATGACCTTGAGCATGTCCATGAACTTCTTGTCGTTCTCTTCGCCTTTCTCCGCGCCGTAGAGCGCTTTGTTCGCAAACTTCATCTTCGCGAGCAAGGGCGTGACCATCTCGGCGTGGTGAGCGTCGGCAAACACCGTGAGCGCATCGCGCATCAGCTCGACGTTCTCGGTGCGGCTGGTGCCGTAGGACTTCATCTGCTTGGCAAAGCCGATGGCCTCCTGCGTCTCCTTATCGCTCAGACCCAGCGCCCGCACGCGCTGCATCTCGGTCGCCATGTGCTTCGATTCGTGCAGCCCCGATTTGACGGGCAGGCCAAGCACCGCACCAGCGGCGGTCGCGCCCACACCAGCACCTGCCAAAGCCCCGGCAGTCGAACGCAATTTGTCGCGCCGCTCGCGCGCAGCGCCCAGCCGCTCTTCCTGCTGTCGAAGAGCATTGAGACGGTTCTTCTGCTCGGACAGTTCGGCATTGGCACCGGCAATGCTGGTGCGCAAGTTATTCTCGTAGGAGGCGAGCGTTTGTGTGCCACGCCCGGCAGCTTCCATGCGCTGGCGAAGCACCGACAGACGCTCGCTCTGGTCTGCGTGCCGTCGGGACAGTTCGGTGACCGAGCGGGACGCCGCCTGCATGCGCTTGGCGAGTGCATCGCTGGGCTTCTCCGCCCGTTGGAACTCGCTCGAGAGATTCTGCAGCTTCTCCTGTGCCGCCTTCAGCTCGGTCGACGTTTTGCCGAGACCGGCGCGGAGCTTGCCGAACTCGCCGACCTCGCGCTGCGCCTTTTCCAGATCCTTGAGGCGATCGCGCACCTCCTTGAGGCTGCGCGCGGCTTCCTTGTTGGTGCCGAGGATCTTGCGCGTGTTGGAGGTCATCTGGTCGATGGTCTTCCAGACGACCTCCAGTTGCAGTTTGCGCCCTGCGTCGCTCATTCGGTATCTGCTCCGCTACGTACTCGGGCGCGCTCGCGCCACTTCATCAGATCGGTGAGGCTCCAGCCGTCGAGTGCTGACGGCTGGAAATGGAAGATCACTGCGACGTCTGCGAAGGCTTCTTCGACGTCGAGGGGGATGCTTCCGGCTTCGACGCTTTCGGCAGCAAAAAACCGCTCACCGCGAGTCCGCACTGAAGGAGGTCGGCCGGATCCATCGACGCGACCTCATGTTCGGCCAGCGCCGGAGCCGTGATGCGCGGCAGCACCTTGATGAGCGTGTCGACGTTCATTTGTGCGAGGTCGGAGAGGTTGACTCCGCGCAGCTCTCCGGAACCGGGCTTCCGAATCTGGAACTCCGTGATTTCGTTTCGGCCGGATTGAATCGGGGTGTCGAGGGTGATGGTTTCGCGCATGGTCGTATTCAGGATAGAAGGGAGGTGGTGGGGCCAGCGTCACGCCGGCCGGGTGGAATCAAAGACCGATGTTGGCCTTGTGTTCGGCGAGTCGGTCGGTGCCGCCGCTTTTCTCGATCATGTTCACCATGTCGATCTCGTAGACGACCTCGCCGTCGACGGTGAGCTTGTAGTACGAGAGAGCCAGCGTGCCGCTGTTCTCGCTCTTGTCGCCCGCCTTCGAGTTGCCGGGGTCAAGCTCCTTGTACCGACCGCGCATGATCGCCTCGACCTTCGAGATGGAGCCTTCGCCGTCTTCCTGATAGGAGCCGGCAAAACGCAACAGGATGCCGTCGACCTTAGCGGTACCGAAGGTCTTGATGGCAGCGACCATCAGCCCGCCCCACGTGATCTTCGCTTCGAGCTTCTCCACGCCGAGGTCGAGGTCGACCTCGCCGGGCATCCCACCGGCGCGATAGGCTTCCATCTTCCGCGAGAGCTTCGGTAGGGTGACTTCAGGCGTCAGGCCGACCCAGTTCTCGCCGTTCTGAAACGTGTTGAAGAATTTGAGTACCTTGGGCAATGCCATGTTCGTGTCCTCTGGGTGAAGGGGTTAGGCTGCGGCAGCCACCTTGGCCGCGAAGTCGACCAGATATCGGTCAGTGATGCGCTGGCGGAACGAAAGGTCTTCCAGCGGCGGTACCGGCGTGTAGTCGTAATCGATGAACAACTTGCCCGACTTGAGTGACTCCTTCGAGTTCGGCTCTTCGTCGAACCAGGCGCTGCCGCCGATCAGGTATCCGGCCGAGACGAGCGAGCGCATCTTGGAGTTGATGCCTTCGATGATGTCGCGGGCCAGCGACGGATTGAGCGGCCCATCGACGGCCCAGAAGTGCGCCTCAGCCATCGTGTCGGCTAGGATCTGCGCGGTGCGCGTGTAGCTCTCGAAGGCGAAGAGCGGGTCGGCCGAGCAGGTGCGCGAACCCCAAAAGCGGAAGCCTTGGTGGTTGATAAGCGTGGTGACGTCGTGGCTGTTCAAGAAGCCCGCGTCGGTAGACGGGTCTTGAAGATCCCAGAAGACATCCTTCGAGATGCCCGATACGCCATTTACGGGTACGTTCGAGAGCGTCTTGTGCCAGCCCGTCTCGTTATCGATCTTGGCGCGCATGCCGAGAGCGCGCGCGACGGCGTATGCCGTGGCTTCACGGTTCGCTACCGTGTCCCAGCTCACGAAGTCCGGCCAGAGCAGCATCGTTTCGCGGGCGCCGAAATTCTCGCGGTAGGCCACGACGTCTTCTTTCGTGGCGCACTCCCAAGCTGACGCGTACTGGAACGCGCGTAGCTTCTGCGCGATCCCGGTCAGCTCAGTGGAAACGGGGAGACTGTCGTATCCCGGAATGCCGAGAATGCGAGGCTGCACGCCGACCTTGTTCTTCGCCGTGAGCAACGCCTTCATGCCCGTGTATTTGCCGTCGGCGGTGGTCGTGCCGATGATGGCGCTCGTCGTTTCTTCGGGCGTCTTACCTTCCGCGACGCGCACGATGACCGTGGCGCAGTTGGCTTGGTCGGCAATGGCGTCGAGCGATGCCGAGAGTGTGCCCTTCGTGCCTGCCTTGCCGATGGCCGACTGCACGTTGGTCTTCAGCACGGGCACGTTAAGCGGATACTCGGTCGTGTCGGCGTCTTCGGCCGTGCAAACCATGCCGACGACGGCTGTTTCAATGGTACGGATGGGGCGTGTGCCGTCGTTCAGCTCGAGCACTCTTACGCCGTGGTGGTAATCGCTGGGCATTCAGATCCTCCGGAGGTGTTGGAAAGCCTGCCGGTAGGATCTCTCGCGCTCGCGCGAGAAGCACGCGCCGGGTGTTGTGCCGTAAGCGCACACAACACCCGGCGCAGGAACTGTCAGTCCGTGATTGCGATATCAGGCTGCACCGTCAGTCAGACGCGCCGTGGCCATCGCGTGATATGCCGGTTCCAATTCGCACCCGATCCAAAAATGCCCTGCGTCTCGCGCGGCTTTCAGGAACGTGCCGCTACCGGTGAACGGGTCGAACACCGTGGATCCGGGCGGCACCAGCCGGACGACCTGACGGGAGAGTTCATCGGGCTTCTGCGTCATGTGCTGCTTGGGTCTTGGCAAGCGCTCGTTGAACACGCCGGGTAGGTACGTGTCGGATTTGGGCAGGCTACCGCGCGATGCCCAGACCATGTACTCAGCCTGTGCCGAGAAGCCGCCGCGACGCGGGCGCGCACCACCGGCCGTCTTATCCCAGACGACCACGCCGTGCCAGATGAATCCGGCACCCTGCACGGCGTCGGTGAGGCTCGGCAACTGTCGCCAGTCGACGAAGCACACCAGATACCCGCCGGGCTTGGTAACGCGGTATGCCTCGGCGAGCCACGTCATGCACCAGAACGTCCACGACCGTTGGTCTTTGTTGTCGTGCGAGAAGTCGGGATAGGTGCCGTTCGAGCTGTTGATGTACTTCTCGCCGGGCGGGCGCGCACGCGAGCTGCTGTGCAGCCCGCCCGACGAATACGGCGGGTCAGTGAAGACCATGTCGATGCTCTGGTCGGGCAAGCGACGCAGCACGCTCAATGCGTCCTCTTGATAGATGCGGTTTTGAAAATCAGCGAGCGGCTGGGGGGCGATGTTGCTCATTTGAGAGTGTCCTCATATCCGACGCTCTGTGGCGCGCTGGTATGGGGCTCTCGGCCCTCAGAAAATTAAGCGTACCGCAACGGGCACATTTGATGGAGAGGCGAACGTACTCGCCTTCTCCGAGCTTACGGTTACAAGAACCGCAGCGAATCTCCTGCATGTGAAAGCCTTGCACAATTGTGGTAAGGTTTCGCGGCCTGTCGACAGGTGGCGCGGCCTTGCCAAACTTGCAGGACTGCTCTGCGAGGGCGGGGCGTGTTCGGTGTTAGCGCACCGGGCACGTCGCCGCGTCTTTTCTCCGAACCTACGTTGCCGACGACACGCGCCGTTTGAACGGGTTGTAGGTGGCGCACACGGGCACCCGCCACACAGGCCCCCACGGCGTATCGCGCCACGCGTTTCCCTGCCAGTAGTTCCACGCCTTCCAGCCGAGCTTCGCTTCACCGAAGCGCCCGTGGTAGTAGAGATTCAACCCATTGCCGAGCGCGAAGAACAACACCAAATCGTCCCGCTCGACGTTCGCCAGCACGCGCCAGCTCGAGGCGTTGAAGGTCAGGCCGAACAGCCAGTAGTCCACCCCGTAAGCCGGGTTGCGCAGCAGCCACAGGACACGCGCCACGTAGCGCATGCCGGGCGTTCGGCCCCAATCGGCGGGGAAGTACCCGTCCTTCCATCCAGCATCGATAGACGCATCGAACGTCTGGAACCAGCGCAGCGGTCGCGGCAGGTTGCCATCCTCGTCGGCGAGAAGCACGGCCCACCAATTCACACACGCGATCGCAAAGACAACGCCTGCCCACGTTGCCACGACGTATGCCGGGTACGCGACGATGGCCACAGCGGCAAACAGGCGGCGCGGTAGGGATCCGGCGGGCGCGATGGCAGCAAGGCCACGGTCGGCCAGCGAGACGAAGGCGGCGAGCGCCACGCACTTCACGCAGAACACAGCGACGTTCAGCAAAACGGCAAGGATCGTGGGGAGCATTACGCAGCCTCCAACATTTCGGCAATGCCGTCTGGCAATGCGGGCATTCCCAGATCCGGGAATCCGGTAGCGATAGGAAGGTCGCGCAACGTTTGACGATAGAGCAGCAGTGCCGCGAAGGCATCGGCCGACATCGTGGTTGCACGCTTCATATCCTGCTCATCACGGTGCCGCTGCACAAGCCAGTCGGTGCGCTCGATCATGGCATCGCGCATCCGACGAAGCACCGTCGAGCGGTCTTCGTTGACGGGGGGCGGTGGTGCCGCGAAGTGTTTTCCGTCCCAGAGGTCACCTTCGTTCGGCGTGGGCATGAAGCCCGTAATCTCCATTACCTTGAAGTCCGGTGCAAATTCGGGCTGTTCTTCGGCTTCGAATTTCCAGTGAAGTCGTCCGTCGAGAATTTGTGCAAAAGTCTTCATGCTTACCACTCCACAATGCAGAGACCGCCGGAACCGTCTCCGCCGTTCGAATCCGCGCCGTTCATGTAATACAGAGAGCCGCCACCGCCGCCCGAACCGTAGCCGTTTGCGCTGGTCGCCTGATAGCCGTGGATGCCCGGCCCGCCTCCACCAAACAGGCCGTTGCCGCCAGCCCCGCCACGGGCGGTCTGTCCCACCGTCGAGCCGGTGTATTCGCCGCTGCTGCCGTATGGCCAGCCCTTCCCGCCCGTGCCGCCCACGCTTCCGGCACCGGTAAAGCCACCGCCACCGCCGTTGCCACCGGAAAGCGTGAGGTAGGTGCCAAAACTCGACGCGCCGCCGGTGCCGCCGTTTGCCAGAGGGCCGGACGTGCTTGCGAGGACAGTTGCTGCGCCTTTGCCGCCCGCGCCAATCGTCACGCGAACGGGAACACCGATCGGCAGCTTCACGTACCGGCGATACACCCATTGCCCGGCACCGCCGCCGCCGCCGGGGATCATGACTCCGTTCATGTCGCGACCGCCCGAACCGCCGACGCCGCCGCCGCCGATCATCGTCAACCAGTTGTCTTCGCGCACAGGCGTGAAGTCAGCCGTTGCCTCGAATACAGCTTGGCCGGGCGCAAACATGGCTACGGCCTGTTCGCGCGTGTAGAACTTTGCGTCGATTACGGCCTTGGTGTAGGCATCTGCGATGCCGTATGCATCGAGCGTCGTGCCGCGCAGGGCTTGTCGACTCCAAGGTGACCAATCGCCATTGCCAAGACGCACGCGAGACGAGATCTCCGACGTGGCAAGATCGTGGATCACCTGTGTAACACCGGTGTAGGTCGCGCTCACGATCATCACACCGGACTTCGGTGCCCATTCCGGGGCGTTGGCATTGCCGCCGTCCTTATGCGCATACGCGTACACGCCCGCAGTGGTGAGGGTGTTGAGATCGGTGTCCTTGACGACCTGATTGCGCGCGGTGACGGTGACGTTCTTCAGTGCGTACTGCGGATGCGGGTCGACGGCGTCACTGTGCGCCTTCATCGCGACCGTGATGGCCTTGTCGGCATACTCGCGCGTTGCGAGCACGACACTCGGGTCGATCTTCAGCTCGACGTTCGCGACGTTGGAAACGATGATGACCATGCGCAGGCCCTGCGTTTTCCCGGAACCCTCGGGCAGCAGCGGCTTATACGTCGGCGGTGCGTTGGATATGTAGCACAGGTCGCCGTCCTCATCGATCAGCGCCATCTCCCGGATCCACTTGCCACCCTCGTTCTCCGGGATGATCTGTTCCGCGATGAGCTGCGACGGGTTCTTCGGATCCGGCTCGAGCGAATTGAGAGGCGCGCGACGCCATTCGCCGAGCAGCGCCTTTTGGTTCGGCTTCGGCGTAGGGATCGGTGCGTTTTCGCCGCCGCCGTCGCCGACGGCGAGCGCGACGAATTTTCGGCGAAGGCCGAGGGCGATAGCGTTCGCCTCTTTGGCGTTGCCGATATCGGTGGCGATGGTGTAGAAGGTCGCAGTCATGGATAAACGGTCAGAATTTCAATGATGTGCGCGGCCGCGCCGGTGTACACCGGGCCGCTCACGCTAACGGTTTCAGGGGTATAGGGGTAGACGGTCAGCATCTCCCCTTGGAAGGTGGCCGCACCGAAGTACTGCTTGCCGCGCGTCTCGAGACTGACCTCCATTCCGAGAAGGTGTCGGGTCGCGGGCTTTACGTCGTCGATGACGCGCACCAGCTCGTTGAACATCTCGTCGGTGATGCCGGTATCCAACACCCCGACGCGAAGTCGGAACGTGCCGCGTCGCGCGGCTGGTGCTTGCTGCCACCACTCGATAACCTCGATCAGGTAGCCGAGCGGTTCGACGGCGCGGCGCAATGCCGTGATGGTTCCCTTACGCTTGTGCAGCCAGAAGCTCTTGCGGATGACGTCGCGCTTCGTTGCCTCCGGCCACGTGTCGTCCCAGCGGTCGACGGACACAGCCCACGCCAGATACGGCAGCAAGGGCACGGGACAGGTGCGGAAATTCCAAAGGCCTCGCAGCGGCACCGGCACGCGCGCGATCTCGGCAAGCGCGCGTGCGGCCGCTCGCTCGAGCGCAGTGGAATTTGGCGGGAGTAACGAGGGCGTCATACCGTTTCGTCCAGCACCACGCCATCCGGGCCGATCAGCCGCAACTTGATGGCCGTGCAGATCGCTGCCTGCGTTTTGTCTCGGGGAATGTCCTGCTGCGGCGAGGCGATGACGACGTTCTCGACGCCCTCGATTGCCAGCGCGGCGTCGATCTTTGCCCGGTAGATGCTCAACCCAAGGCGGCGACGCGCTTTGGCGAATGACTTCGCGTTTGCCCGCGCGACCGGCAAGAGCAGGGCCTTCTCGGGGCTGGTGTCGGTAACGTACAGGTCGGCGACGATCTCGTAAAATTGAACGCTCGCGGTCTGCACGGACACCCGGTCGCCGACGGGGCGAATATCCTCGTCGTTCAGCTTGACGCGGACTGCGGCGAGCGCTTCCTCCGGAACGCTGCCGTCATCGGCAACGCCAAGAGCGGTAATCACGGCTTCGCAGGGTTCCGGACTGACGCACGACGCATCTGCAACGCGGCCATCCGCCGATCGCGCATGAAACTCATACGCTTTCGTTGGCCCGGCGATCGAAAGCCCCTCAAACGCATTTTGCGCGCGCTCTAGCAACGCGTCGTTGCCTTCATATTCGCCTTCTACCGGCGGGCTGACCGTCAGATCCGGTTCTACGATGGTCAGGCGTTGCACCTCGAAGAGCGCTACCAGATTATCTAGGTCTTCATCCTTCGCATACGGCAGCATGACGGCCACGGCCGCTTCGTTCACGCGCTGACGCAAGATCATTTCGCGATAGGCGTTTTCCTGCAGCAGCTTGACGATGGGTTCTGACTCCAGCTCGAGCGTGGCAGCGATGGCGTCGCGCTGGTCGGCTGGTGTCAGCTCGATGAGGCGGGCTTTGCGCTCGGCGAGGATGGTTTCGAAGTCGAGCTGCTCGACAACCGTCGGGGAGGGCAGCTTCGAGAAGTCGACAAGCGCGCTCATGCAACACCTCGTCCGAGTGCGACGCTTGCCTTCACAGGCGAGCCGGAACGCGAACCGTCGACGCGGTCAGCTTCGAAGTCGACGACGGTCTTTCCTGCGTTCTCGCCAGTGCCGACATTGAACGTAAGGCTCGTCAGCGACAGGCGTGGCTCCCAGCGGGTAATCGCCATGACGCATGCGGCTTGAATCAGCATGCGCGTGTAGTCGTTGGTCGGTTGGTCGATCAGTTCCGGTACCAGTGAGCCGTATTCGTGACGCTCAACACGCGAGCCGATCGGTGTGGTGAGAATGTCGGCCACGGATTGCTCGATGTGTTCGATATCGGAGAGCGCGCGGCCGTTGGCCTTGTTCATGCCCGTGTAGGTCATGCGGTGCGCGGGCCGTCCGTGCGCCCGTCTCCGTTTTGAACCTTTCCGTGATCGTGGTCGTGAAGCACGACGTCATTGGACGAGAGATTCCCGTCGGTGTGCGTGAAGTCGCCCTTGATGACGGTCTTGCCGCCGCTCCCACCTTGCCCGGCCATGCCACCGTTGTACGTAAGCAGCTTTTCGACGGTGAGTGTGCCCTTGATATGCACGTTGCCGGTGAAGTCGGCGTCGGGGAAGTCGACGGTCGCCCGGCCGGTTCCCTGCACGGTCGCCGTTTTCATGCCTGTGGCGTCGAGCGCACCGATTGCGTCGTTATAGACGATGCGAGCGCCGTCCGGGAAGGCGATAAGAAACTCGTCAGGGTTGTCGGACGGTGAGAGGATGAGATCGGACGGCAGTCCGCGAAGAACAATCCCATTGCCGGTCTCGCCGCTCGGGGAAAAGACCGTGACCTGTTCGCCCTTGCTCAACGGCGACCAGATGCGAACGCGCCCAGCGGCCGGTTGAATGCACGGCAGCCAGTCGGTGAGACGACCGCGAATCAACACGCGCACACGAAGACGCGGCTTATAGGCGACTTCTTCCACGGTGCCCGTGGCGATCAGGTTTTCGATGAGACGGTTGAGTTCGGCATCCATGAAAGCAGGATGCCGCGCGCGCGGGAGAGCGTCACGCCGTTAGTGTTGTGGCAATGACGTACACAACAAGTCAGCGCGCAACGTGTGCGATGACGAGGTCGGCGAGCGTCGATTGATCGCTGTCGGAGATGCCGAGCAGTTCGCGCGCGGAGTATTTGACGACGGGGCCATCTTTCTGCACCCGGTCACGCAAGCCGTAATGGTGAACGATCGCCATGCGTTGAACCTGCCCGATGAACTTTACTACGGCGCCGTCGGCTGACCCCTCGGCCTTCAGGTAGCGAGCGGTGCGCAGCTTCATGAACATCTTTCGGCGGATGCTTCCCTGCTTACGCCGAAGCAGTTGGGGCTTCCGCGGTTCGTAGGCCGAGCCGTCCGGATTCACCTGTGCGGCGATCCGATCCTGTGAGCGCCGACGCAGCTCGCGAGCGATATTGCCCGCGAGTACTCGACGCCCAGCCGGGCTGATTGAATTGAGAAGGCCAACGGCCCATGCGTCCAGCTCGTGCAGATCCGTCGCCATCTTCAAACCCCCAAGAACTGCCGCGTTTCTTCGTCGAGCAGCGGCTCTTCTCTGTAATCGAATGTGGGCTTGTCGTCCACGTAGCGCACGTCGACCGATTCCGTAAGCCGGATATCGATGGAGATTGTCGCCGTCTCGTGCGTCTGGATCTCGGCTTCGAACTTGATGCCGTCGCGCTGCTTTCCGTCATTGGCAAGCAGATCCGGCTGCCAGTCCGCCAGCCATGCCACGATCGGCAGCATGAGCGTCGGAGACTCGTCAGGGTAGTCCGTGACGATGATGTTCAGCGTGTACTCGTACATGAACGAGCCGCCACGCGAAGCCACCCTGCCAGCCGCGCGGGTGGCAAGCAGACGCCCGCTTTCGACAAACAGGTGCAGGTTGTCCGGGTTCGTCTTCAGGAAGCGGTTGTTTTCCACCAGTGCGGCGCGCAGCAGTTCTGGCTTTTTCATCGTGGCTGGCTCTCGTCTTCTTCGACACTCACGAATGGGCTGCGGCGCAGCTTGTCCCGCAGGGCGTCGTATCGCGCGGCGAGTTCGTGATAGGCGGTGTAGTTGTCGGCGACGGTGCCGGCGACGGCAGAGAGCGCAACACCGGAGGGTCGCGCATCAGTATCGCTGGGATCGTCAGGTGGGGCGCTATTGGCGGCGGCATTGTGCAGCCGGACAAAGCCGACAGGCACAGTGCAAGCGGCATCAGATTCTGCGGTGACATAGACGGGAACCTTCTTGATGATGGTGTCGCCCTTGACGCGGATCTCGCGCACGCGGTCGATGTACTTGGTGATGACGGCCGGGTTCTCGCGCGCATCGTTCAGATCCGCCTTGAGCTGCCCCGCCTCCTTCTCGGCCCGCTCGGCGCGATGCTCGGTCGCGTCGAGTCGGAATTGCTGCACGGCGAACACCAGTGCAACGCACGCAATGGCGAGCAGCACGCTTGCGGCTTTGGAGAGCGGCGTCACGCTGCCACCTCCATCGCCTTGTACTTGCCGTAAGCGCGCTCGAGCTTCACGTCATACAGGTTTGCCGCGTAGTTCTGGCCGTTGTAGATCTCGGCGAACGTGGCCCACTTCTTCGCCTTCATCGCCTTGAGCAGGGTGACGTCGTTCATTACGAACCGAACGAAGGCGTCGAGCTGGGCAGCCTCGCCGGTACGCATCATGTCGGCGAATGCCTCGGCGCTGGTGTAGCCGAGTGCCTTCCAGTGAAAGCCCATGATCTGGAACGCGCCCCAGCTCGCCGACGCGAACGCGCTGGCGCGGTGGATTGTGCAGGCGTTCGCAAGGCGAGAATGTTCGCCAGCCCCGCCGACATAGCCGCCCCGCTCCGGATTGACGAGGTTCGGATACCGCTTCGCCAACGAGGGCGCGTCGAGTTTGGCCGAGGTGACTTCGCGGTACATGATGTGGCGCTCGTACAGGATGAGCACGCGTCCGTCCGGCAGGAAGCCGCACCCCTTGCTCTCCACCTCGTTGACCGCGCGCACGATTGCCAACTCGACGCCGAGCTTGTCGGCCGCAGCAGCCAGATCGGCGGCGGTGAGGTGGCCGTGGGTTCGCGTACCGTTTGCCAGTGCCTGCTGCGTCTTGGTGCCGACGATGCCATCGACGACGAGGCCAAACTCATGCTGCACGTGCATGACCGCCGTCGTCGTCTTCTCACCGAACCATCCGTCGGTCTCCAGCGTGCCGTCGTATTTCTTCAGTGCGACCTGCAGCGCGTGGACGGCAGCGCCGTGATCGCCTTCGCGCAGGATGTTAGCGGGCGTGGTCATGGGTCTTTCTCAGTAGTCGGGTGATGGGGTTGTCGCGGCCGATACCGCAGCGAAACAGGTCGACGACGTTGCCGCGCACGGCGATGACAGCCGCGCACAGCACGGCGTTGATCGCCAACGACGTCACATCTACCGGGGGCGGTGCGCCGAAGATCGCGCGGATCGGCACGGAGCCGGTGGCGAGGATGAGGGCGTAGGCGAAGCGCGAGGCCCACGGACGATGACTGCCGGACGCGCGCCGGAACAGCATCAGGCGCAGCGCGATGACCGCGCACAGCACGGCGTTGACGATGGCGATCGCGTTCATGGCTTTGGCCCTCCCTTGAAGGTGTCGAAGAGCTTCTCGGGGTTCGCCGCCCGCCTGATGAGCCACATCAGCAATTTGATGATGACGGCCGAGGCCACGAGCGCCCCAACGGCGGCATTGACCTGAATTCGGTCGGGCAGCGCCCACCCGATCAGGTCGGCCGCCAGCCGGGCAGACAGGCACCCGGCGACGAAGGAAATGAGGAAGAACGCCACTCGCTTGAAGGGCGCGAGATCGTCGGAGGCCAGCACAAACACACCAGCGCCCGCGAATGCCCCCATGACCACGGCGGCATCGACACCGGGAAACAGGGACAACACGGCGACTCCGACCGTGGCGGCCGTGGCGTTGGTGGTAACAGGTTCAGTCATGGTCAGTCCCACAGTTGCACGGTCTTCTTTTCAGGCTGTGCGGGTTGGTCGGGTAGGTTGATTACGTGGCCGTGGGGCAGAATCGGCCCAAGGTCGGCGAGTCCGGGGTTCGCCTCGAGCGTGGCTTCGACGATGCCTTGTGTGCGGCCGAAGTACCGCCAGCAGATGGCGGAGACGGTATCTCCCTGCATCGCACGAACGCGCATCAGATCAGCTCCACGGTGGTGCGGCGGCGCCCGGTGATATCGCTGATCGCCCACGCCGCGTCGCGGCGCAGCTCGTCCGCGCCGGGGCGGGTCACGTCGTCGAGCTTGACGCCAGCGCCAGTCGCGTCGAAGTTGCGGTACTTCTCGATGAGGCTCGCATGTGCCCAGCAGAACACCGCGCGCTTGTAGCGATGCACAAGTACGGAGTTGCCCGCAATCTTCTCCACAGCGCGCCCGTCAACGCTGGTCACCTCTGCCAACGTCTCGAATCCATCGGCCCGGCGGGCGTCTCGCCACCGAGAGAGCGCGGCGTTGACGGACGCCATTGCCTCGACGGCTTCTGCGCGAAGGCGCGGTGGTGTGACCGTGCCGTCCAGGCGCTGGGTGAGGCGGAGCGCTTCGATTTCGATATCCGGGAAGAAGCCGTCGTTGGCGATGGTTTCACCGGAATCGGTGACAGGGGCTGGCGCGAGGAAGGACATACGGAGTTCCTATCGGTGGAGCGTCGTAGTGGGCGGTGGAGGGGGGCTTCGGCGTCGACAATCAAGCCTGCGTCTGCCCCCCTGCCGCCCGGCGCGGGGTACGCTCGGTGTCAACCGCCGCCGTTTCCGGCATTGGTCGAAATTTGGTTTTTGAGCTTCGTATCGAGGCGCTCGATGTCCTTCTTCACCCCGACGTTCTGATCCAGCTCGAGGGCGCGTTTCAGGGCATCGAGCGCACGCTGCGGCGCGATCTCGATTTGGGCAAGCCCGATTTCCTTCTGCAGCTTGGCGCGCACCTGATCGGGCATGTCCTCGGCTTCGGTGATACGTGCAACGGCCAGCAGGCTGTCGAGATCGACATTCCCGTCGTTCGCGCGCGTCTTACGGGCCATGTCAGCGAATTCCTCGGCGACAAAACAAGCCGTGGTGCGGACGTAGGGCTCGGGCATCTTGAGGCCGTGCTCAATGGCGTGGGCGGCAACCGGCAAGGCACCGGTGTAATCGCCAGCGTCGATGCGCCACGCCAGAACGGTCATGACGACGTCGTCCTGCGTGCCACGGCCGCTCGAGAGGACGCCGTCGACCCATGCGGCGTATTTCGGCAGCATTTCGCGTTTGGCATCGGCCTTCTTCTCGACGGACTGGATCTGTTTGAGCGCCTGCGAATCCTGCCGCAGTTGCATGAGCTGCTGCTCGTAGGCAGTGGCGACGATCGGTTCTTCGGCATCCGCCGCAGCGGCAGTCACGCGCGCTGCGGAGACCCGCAAGAAATGGCGTTGTGCGGGGGACGTCATGATTACGCTGCCTTCAGTTCGATGCTCTCGGCCACGCCGCCCGCGCCGAAGTCCTCGACGACATACGCGTCATTGCTCGACTCGTAGTTCTCGATGCGATCGCGCTTCGGATTGTCGATGATGGCGCGACGGCGTGCTTCCTTCTGCCAGTAGATCGAGAGATTGGCGAGCTTCGTCACCATCAGGGCGTTGGCGGGGAAGAATGGCACACGCACCGCCGGAAGGTTGCCAATGCGCTTCTGGCTGATGATGAGGTCGGCCGCGAGCATTTCGGTGTTCGGCTGCGACTGGTTGAGGATCGGGAAGTACTTGTCGGCCATCAGCTTGCGGCCGCAGATCACGACCAGCTCTGGGTCTTCCTGATACCACGGCTCGATGAGGTTGTTGACCACGTCGAACACGAGTGCGTCGATGTTCTCGTAGTCGCCGCCCTTGCCAATGACGATCTTGCCGGATCCAGCCACGACTTCGTGCATCACGCGCTGCGGGGCTTGCTCGCGGTAGTGCTGCAGCCAGCCCTTGTTGACATCCTGCAGCATCGGGTTCTTGGTGCGGTCGGACGTGGGCGCCTTCGCCACGCCGTTGAATCCGACCATGATGCGGTCGAGCGCTTGTCGCTTGAGGATCGAGTCGCGCAGACGCGGCTGGAAGTCGGGGTGACCGGCCCACGCGTCGAGCTGCGCATAGCGAATATGCGTGTCGAAGTTGTTTTGCTCGCAACGGTAGCGTTGGTTGTCCAGCGCGCTGGCGTCAGTGGTCTCGCGTTCCTTGACCTTCGTGTCGGTGGTGCTGGCAATCGGGCCGGTTACGCCGACGCCGATCTTCTCGCCTTCCATCTCGTCGACGCCGACCACGTTGATTTTGCCGAGGAAGTCGCTCGACTCCTGAATCTTGGTCTCCATCTTCTGCTGCACGCTCGGCTCGACGCTGAACTTCTTCGAGGCGTCGTCAATGTTGTTCAACGTGGCGATTTGCTCGACGTAGGCGTCGAATGCGAGGCGGGTTTCGTTACGCATGAAATTGCTCCGGGATGTGTGGTGTCAGTTCGCGTTTGTGGCGGCCGGCAGCGGCCGGTCAGCAGTCGGTGAGGTTTGCGGATTTCGTGCCGGTGGCGGCCGTGCGCGGCGCGCTGACGTCGGTCGTGGAAAGCTTTTGCACGAGGGCGTCGTGATCGTCACGCAGCTTCTTGAGCGAATTGGCGATGGGCTTCATGCCTTCCGTCACTTGACTGGCAAACTGCTCCAGTTGGCCGCTGACGGACTCGGACAACAAGGCGAACGCCTGCGCGGTCTTGTCGTCGCCGGTCTGCGTGGTTTCGGTGGTCTTTGCGGGTGGCGTCGTTGGCGTCGGCTTGGATGCGCCGAAGATCGACGCGAAGCGCTCTACAAGCGACGGGCCACTGCTCTTGATGGTGATGGAAAAAGCGCCTTCATCGCCTGCGTCGTCGTCCATCTCGAACGCGAACGGCTCGGCGGCGGTGAACAGATTCTCGGGGCGGGTTTTGCGCGCTGCGAGCGGACTGTTGGTCGCCTTCGCGCTGAATTCCAGCATTTCAGTGCCAAGACTGGCCGGGTTGTCGGTGACCGCGAGTCCGACCAGATAGGCTTGCCCGCTCTTGGCGAAGTCGGGATCGACTTCCATCGACGAAAAGACCTTCTGGCGCTTCTCGTTGGTCATCTTGATGAGGTCGTCGGTCGGGTCGAGCTGCGCCAGCAGTTGCACCTTGCCGTCGCTGTTCTTTTCCGCCTTCAGGGCGGTCACGTCGCCGTAGCGCTTGAAGATGCCGTCGGGGTCGACGCCCCGATAGTGCTCGAGGTTGATACGTGCGCCATACCGTTGCGGGTCGTAAGTCGCAGCCATCTGCTCGAGCATTTGCGCCGAGATGGTGCGGCCATCCGCCGTTGCGCCTTCAGTGGCGATGCGGAAAAACTTCGTCGACTTCTTTGCCATGTTGGGGTGTCCTCGGGTGAGTGTTCAACATGGCCCATCTTCGGCGTCGGCCGCGCGCGGAGCAACGAACGGGTGTTGTGCCCCACCGCCTTACAACACGCGCACGTCGACCGTCCGCGCGCGCGTGGGCAACCTTGTCGGCATGACGCAACAGCACTCGCCCGACATCGATCCCCGACGTGAAGCCCGTGACCTTTATTGGCAGGGGTGGAGTGTTGCGCGGATCTCCCAGAAGATCGGTGAGAAGCCCACGACCGTGCATAGCTGGAAGCGGCGCGACAAATGGGCGGAGACGGATCCCATCGACCGGGTTGAGCTAACGCTGGAGGCACGGCTGATCGCTCTCGTGTCGAAGAGCGAGAAGGAAGGGCGGGACTACAAAGAAATTGACCTGCTCGGGCGCCAGATTGAGCGCGTGCAGCGCGTGCGCAAATATCAGCACTCGGGCAACGAATCCCACCTGAATCCAAACATCTCGAGCCGCAACGCCGGGCCACGGAAGAAGGTCGAGCGCAACGGAATCAGTGAGAAGCAAGCGCAGCAGCTACGCGATGCGTTCATGGACTCGATCTTCGACTACCAGCGCGTCTGGTACGAGTCCGGCATGGCGCACCGCATCCGAAACATCCTCAAGAGCCGCCAGATCGGCGCGACGTGGTATTTCGCTCGCGAGGCGCTTATCGACGCCATCGACACCGGGCGCAATCAGATCTTCCTGTCGGCCAGCAAGGCGCAGGCCCACGTGTTCCAGCAGTACATCGCCCAGTTCGCGAAGGATGCGGCGGGTGTGGAGCTGCGTGGCACGCCAATGCTGTTGCCAGACAGCGGCGCGAATCTGTACTTCCTCGGTACGAACGCGCGCACCGCGCAGAGCTATCACGGCAACCTGTATTTCGATGAGTACTTCTGGACGTCGAAATTTCAGGAGCTGCGCAAGGTCGCGTCGGGGATGGCGATCCACAAACGTTGGCGGCAGACGTATTTCTCGACGCCGTCGACGTTGGCGCACGAGGGTTATGCCTTCTGGAGCGGTGGCTTATTCAACCGTGGGCGTCCCAAGGATGAGCGCATCCAGTTGGATCTGTCGCACAAGGCACTCGCTCGCGGCGTGCTTGGGCCGGACGGGCAGTGGCGGCAGATCGTCACCGTGGAAGACGCGCTCGCTGGCGGCTGCAACCTGTTCGACCTCGAGCAGCTTCGGCTTGAGTACGGCCCGGACGACTTTGCGAACCTGCTGCTTTGCCAGTTCATCGACGACCTGCTGGCTGTGTTCAAGTTCACCATGCTCCAGCGGTGCATGGTCGATAGCTGGGAGGTGTGGGACGACTTTATGCCGTTTGCGGCGCGGCCGTTCGGACGTCGGCCTGTCTGGCTCGGATATGACCCGAATGGCGGGAGCGGCATGGGGGACTCCGCTGCCCTCGTGGTGCTCGCGCCGCCCGCTGTCGTCGGGGGCAAGTTCCGTGCGCTGGAGCGCATCCAGTTCCGCGGTCTCGATTACGAAGCACAGGCCAGGGCGATCAAGGAAGCGACCGAGCGCTACACGGTGACGTACATCGGCATTGATCGCACGGGCATTGGCGATTCTGTGTACCAGCTCGTGCGGAAGTTCTTCCCCGCCGCCGTTGGCTTCACGTATTCGCCGCACGTGAAGACGCAGCTCGTGCTCAAGGCGTATGACGTCATTAGCAAAGGTCGCCTCGAGTTTGACGCGGGGCACACCGACATTGCGCAGTCCTTCATGACCATCCGTAAGACGACCACCGCCAGTGGCGGGCAGGTCACGTACAAAGCCGACCGGTCGGCAGAGGCGAGCCACGGCGATATCGCGTGGGCAATGATGCACGCCATGTCGAACGAACCTATCGACGGGCAGACCGGCACCCATCGAAGCATTCTGGAGATCTACTCGTGAGCAAGAAACGACGCGGCCGATACGCCGCTCATCAGCAACCGGCGGCAGCGCCGACGAAGGCACCGGCCACACGCGCCGAGGCATTCAGCTTCGGTGACCCGGTTGCCGTGTTGGACAAGCGGGAGATCCTGTCATACATCGAGTGCATGCGGATGGGGAAGTGGTACGAGCCGCCGCTTTCTTGGGACGGCTTGGCCCGGTCGTTCTATTCTGCCCCGCACCACAGCTCGGCGATTCAAGTGAAGCGCAATATCCTCGCTTCCACGTTTATTCCTCACCGATTGCTGTCGAGGGCCGACTTCTCCATCTTCGCGACGAACTTCATGATCTTCGGCAACGCGTATCTTGAGCGCCGGAAGAATCGCTTGGGTGGCACGGTGGCGCTCAAGCCGCTGCTCACGAAGTACACGCGGCGGAGCCTCGATCTCGAGTCGTACTGGTGGGTGCCAGAAGTCGGGCAGGAGGTGCAGTATGAGGCGGGCGAAGTGTTCCACCTGATGCAGCCCGACGTCCATCAGGAGGTGTACGGTGTGCCGGAATACTTGGCCGCGCTCAATTCCGCATGGCTCAACGAGTCAGCAACGCTGTTCCGTCGTCGCTATTACAAGAACGGGAGCCACGCCGGTTTCATCCTGTACATGACCGATTCTGCTCAAACGCAGGACGACGTCGACGACCTGCGCGCCGCGATCAAGAATTCGAAAGGGCCGGGAAACTTCCGCAACCTGTTCATGTACGCGCCGAACGGGAAGAAGGACGGCATCCAGCTTATCCCCGTGTCAGAGGTCGCCGCCAAAGACGAGTTTTTCAACATCAAGAACGTGACGCGAGACGACATGCTCGCGGCCCATCGCGTGCCGCCGCAGCTCATCAGCGTGATGCCGAGCAACACGGGTGGATTTGGGGATGTGGAGAAGGCGGCGAAGGTGTTCGGCGTGAACGAGTTGTTTCCGCTGCAGGAAAGCATGAAGGCGGTGAACGACTGGGCTGGCGTCGAGGTGATGCGCTTTAACGAATACGCGCTGGCCGCATCGGCCTAGCCCAGTTCACCGTTGGCGATCATCTCGCCGACCACGCGATCGCACTCATCGCACAGGCATTCTTCGGGAAGGTAAGGTGGGGTGTAGGGCGTCATTGCATCCCCGCACCCACCGCACAGCACCAGCTCGCCCGGCTTCGGATCCGGCTTGGGTTCGGTTGCCATGCCGTCACGCCGAGATCAGGTGGTGCGATTCCGCGTACTCGCGCAGTGCTTCGTTGATGCGCGTTTGCCAGCCGTCGCCGGTCGCCTTAAATGCGTCGACCACGTCACGGTCTGCGCGCATGTTGAGCGTTACCTTCCGTTCGCTCTCCGGCTTCGGAGGACGGCCACGCCGCTTGAGCAGCGCATCCGCACGCTCTTTGCCGAGCGCTGCCGTGAGCACGTCGCGGGCCGGGCGCATCTTGCGCAGTTGAGCGTCGGTGAGCGGCGGGCTATCCGGGTCGGATTCCGCTGCCCGCGTGATCGCCGCGTCTTCGGCGTCGGTCATCGGTTGGAGTCTACGTTTCGTCGTCATATCGCTTTACCTCTCGTCGGTTGGCTTTGCGAAGGCTGATAACTCGAATCGCTTCGCCCCGCACAGTGAACACCAGCACATGAACCCGGCCGTCGATCAGGCCGATGGCGACAAACCGTTCTTCGTTGTAGTCGTGCCTGTCGTCAATTTCAACAAGCGCGGTGCCAAATTCGAACGCCTCTGCCAGTTCCAGAGAGAGGCCGTGCTTCGCTCTGTTCGCTTGATCTTTCGCCGGGTCGAATTCGATGTCCATGTAATTATTGTATGGGCATTAATTATTGTCGTCAACGATTTTTTGTGTAGGCGATAATTCAGCGGCTGGCTTGTCGGTCACGTCTCGACTCTCTCGTGTCGAGCGCATGCGATCGATGCCCGCTTCGGCCACACACGGCTCTTCCAGCAGGCGCGAACGAAGCGACTCGATGGCGACCAGCCACCCTCCGACGTCTTCCCGCCACGCGGCGCGGATGATCTCCATGTCCCTCCGGCACGCCACCAGCACGCCATGCATCCGATGAATTTCCCAGAGCAGCTCGCGCACCTCGGGTGACGGTGCGCGCGTCCAGATCGCGCGGAGGTCGAGGCTCGTCAGGGCACGGCGTTCTGGGACTTGAGGTTGTCGGCGTCGCATGGCTCAAAACACTGTATGAATAAACAGTATTTTAGCCCATCGCGAGGAATGCTTGAGAGGCGCTACAACGGCTTGCCGGATGGGGAGAGCCACGGCTGGGCGCCGGGCCTGCCGGGCCGTTGTGCGACCGGGCAGGGGCCTTGCTCGCCCGTTCTGCTGTTGCCGCCGCCCCTCCCAGACCCCGGCGCGCGCGGTCATGACCCCGCCACGCCTGCGCGCTTGATCGAACACTTTTTATGCACCTACTCACCGACCGGATAGGCCCGCCAGCACTGGCGCGGGAGGGCATACGAAGGTGCGTCGGACGTGTGCACTTTCATGCGCCAAGCTCATGCAGTGCCGTCCGGGCGGGCCGATGAGGTCTGCCGTACCCCCGCCGTGCTGCGTGATCTGGAGTCTATTTCCCGGTGGGTGTCGGGAAAAAGGTAACCGGGGTAACCACCATCAAAAATCGCTTGGAAACCCGCATGAATAAAGGATTCTACCGGTTACCTTTCAAAGGTAACCGAGAGTAACCAAAAGGTAACCGTGTTCTAAGTATTTGATTTTAAAGAGAGTGAAAAAAATGAGAAGTTACCTTCATAAAAGGTAACCGGTTACCTTTTGGTTACCCTAAAGTTACCTTTTTCCTAAATCTCTGAAATCCTTTGCTGGTAAGCGTTTGAGGCCGATTTTTGAGAGGCGGTTACCTCGGTTACCTTTTTCCCGACCCCTGCCGGATTTTCACGGATGAGATACTTCGAGCGGGGCTGACTATGGAGTGCCACGAGGTAACCGGTGCGTACCACGTCGACTCCATGAACTGACATTCACAACACCAATGAACCATGGCCAACAAATACAAGGTGGTGCTTAAGATGGTGCTGTGCGGGGTCGGGCTGCTTGTCGCCGCCTTGATAGCCAAACGGCTCGAACTCGCGTCTGATACCTTGATTGTGTCGCTCGTCGGCATCGGCGGCGTATATCTAACGGCGCAATCCAATGCGAAGGAAAAGGCTGCTGATCGTGCGGCCGAGGAGCGACGTGTCGACAAAGAACGAGTGATGCGGCTGAAGCGCGATATCTTATTGCCCGCGATCGAAGGGTGCAGCTCGGTGACGCAATGCGTTGGGTTGATGCTCAATGAAAAAACAGAGACGGCGAAGATTCACGGGGAATACAGCACGGCGTTGTCCGACATGACAAAGGTGCTGCTCATCGGAGACGTGGTGACGGTGGCCGCGATGATGAACTACCTGCAAAAGGTTCGGGAGCTGTGGGTGCTGGTCGCTGGGGAGCGGTTCGCGCTGGATCAGATCCGAGCGCAGCTCGTCGAACTCGAGACCGCGTACGCTCGCGACAATGAAACGCAGCAAGAGCTGTTTGCTTTGCAGCGCGCCAGGATCTCCGGAGATCATCCAGACGCGGCAGCCTTGGATAGAATGGCCCAGCTAATTGCGAGCCATGAGCAGTCTAAGAAGACGCTGATCGACCGTGCGGTGCAGCTACGGATTGCATACAGTGAGCGAGAGATTCAGGCCGTGACGGCTTTACTGGACGCGGGAGACACCATCGATTTGGAAGTCGAATTGCTCCGATGCCTGCGGAAGGAAATTGATCTGGATTTTGATGTGCCCGCCACTCGGGCGCGAATGGTTGCGGGCCGCGAGCGAATCGTGAAAACGCTCACGCAGAGGGTCGATGAAGTCAGAACCAGAATTGCGTCGATTCGTCAGGCAAACGGCGCATGAATAGACCGTTGCGTCGCGTTCGCAATTGATGCCTAGACCTCGATGCGACGGGGCTCTTATGCCAGTGAAATGCATCGAATTGCGAACGCGAAACTTCACCTAAGCATTTGATTTTCTGTATTTCTGCAAAGGCTTTGTAATCATCAGGTGGCGGGTTCGAGTCCTGCAGCCGGCACCAAACAAAACAACGGGTCACGTGATTTTCACGTGACCCGTTTGCTTTTGTGGGCGCCTGAAAGTACATTTCCGATACCGTGCGCTTTCGAGAGCCGGTAAATGGCAACCATCG